>QIHV01000067.1 GCA_003229135.1 Candidatus Kaiserbacteria bacterium
GCTGTGAATAGGGAACTGCATCCATATAATTTGGAAAGAAGAAGGCGTAGAAGTAGGGGGCGATGAAAATGTAGAGCGCGATGAAGGCGATGCTTGAGAGTGCGAGCCAGAGCATTTTATTTTTCATACCCGCGCGGATTTCTGTGTCGGGGCGATTGACGAATTTCGCTTGTATCATTGTGCTGAACATTTTGAGTGGTCCTTTTGTCTGGTCGGGAATGGCGATGGCAAAACTGTAAACGGCGACTTGTATCGGTCCGACAAAATGAAAGAGAAGTATTTGGTCAATGTGTCCAGCGATGCCACTCAAAATACCCATAAGTGAAAGATGTTTGGCGTAGGTCATCATTCCTGTGTCGGTTTTGCTTGCGTCTGGTTTGTATAGGTGCACGACACGGCGGTAGAGTAGGAAAGTAGCAAATGTATTTGAAATGAAATAAACTGCCACAAGAATAAGTGGGCTGTGAGTGAGGAATATGGTTACAGTGAGCGCGCCGATTGAAAATAGAGTTTTAATGATACCGAAATATAGTGCAGAGTGGCGGAAGTCTTTTTTCGCATTGAGGAATGCTCCCGCGAAGTTTGCACTTGCGAGAAAAGGCGAGAGGGAACCGCCGATAAGGACGCCAAATGCCAGTGTGGTGTTGCCTTGGAAGAAGTAATATACCGCAAGCACAAATGCGCCGATGAAAATAAGCGCACTCCAGCGCAGGTTTTTCCAGAAGCCCTCGTAGAGCGAGCCGTCAAATCCGCGTGCGATAGATTGAAACACCGAAGTGCCGAGTCCTGTGAGAGAAAAAGTGGAGAGCAGGGCAACAATAGCAATAACATATTTGTACTCTCCATATACATCTTTTGGTAGATAGCGCGCGACGATAATCGCAAAACCAAAGATAGCAAGTGATTCAATGACTTGAGCGAATAGTGACCAAAAACCGCCTGAAGCGAGATAGACCATATCGGTCTTGGTATACTTCTCGCTTTTGCGAAGGAGTCGGTATAAACGGCTTTTGAGAGGGGGCATATAAATAGAGTAACTATATTACTATCGTATCATTAGAATTAAACCAAAGTTATGGATTACAGGTTGCGTGGGGTGGCGGGGCGGTGGTTTATGAAAGAAGGCAAGGAATTCTCGCAGAGAATTCCTTGCCTTGTGTGGTGCGTGGTATAGTGGTACTCATCATGCTAAAAGAAGGAGGCACAGCGAAACAAATTGCCAGGTGGGTAACATTGGGTGCATTGTTTCTGTTACCGCTCACACCGCTTCTTATCGCCAACAATATGTTTTTTCCTTTCATTACGGGGAAAGCATTTTTCTTTCGTATTATTGTAGAAATTGCATTTGCTGGGTGGTTAGTACTGGCTGCTGCGGATAAAAAGTATCGACCGCGTTGGAGCTGGATATCTGTCATACTCGTCGCATTTGTTGTGTGGATGTTTATTGCAGACCTTTTCGCGGTAAATCCACAAAAGGCATTTTGGAGCAACTTTGAACGAATGGAGGGGTGGATCACGCTTATTCACTTGCTTGCACTCTTTTTCATAATGAGTACGGTGCTTACCGTAGAAAAGAAATGGCGCGCGTGGTGGTACACGTTCATTGCATTTTCAGTTTATGTCATTGGGTACGGTTTATTGCAGCTCGCAGGTGTTACGGCAATTCATCAAGGCAATACGCGTATTGACGCATCGCTTGGTAACGCGGCATACCTTGCCGTGTATATGCTCTTTAATTTCTTTATTGCCAGTTGGTTGGCACTAACGACAAACAAACTTTGGCTTCGGTATGCACTGTTTGTATTTGCATTTTTTGCCGCGTGGATACTCTTTGCTACGGCAACGCGTGGCACAATACTCGGTCTTGCTGGTGCCATTTTGCTTTCGGCACTACTGGCACTTTTTACAATGGGGAAGCGTGTACGTGGGTACGCCATCGGTGCGTTGCTGCTCATTGTACTCATCGGCAGTGGTTTTATGCTTGCTAAAGATACAGGCGCAATACGTCACGACCCCGTGCTTGGGCGTATTGCTTCTATCTCGCTCGCCGCTGGAGACACGCGCTTCACTATATGGCATATGGCGCTGGAGGGCGCTGCGGAAAAGCCCGTATTTGGTTGGGGTCAGGAAGGGTTTAATTATGTTTTTAATCAGTATTACGAACCGTCTCTATATACACAGGAACAATGGTTTGATAGGGCACACAATGCATTTGTAGATTGGCTTGTCGAGGGTGGAGTACCAGCATTTCTGTTATATCTTGCCTTATTTGTTTCAGCTCTGTGGGCATTGTGGCGCGCTCCATTTTCGCGCGTTGAGCAAATTGCCATTACCGCACTTTTGGCGGGATATGCATTTCATAATCTTTTTGTATTCGATAATATTGTTTCCTATATAAGCTTTTTCGCTGTACTTGCGTTAATTGATGGCAATGTAAGCAAGCCAATTCGTGCATTTGAACGAATACCGGAACTATCGGAAGGGTCGGTTGGCACCATAGCAATACCGACTGCCGCTGCATTTATACTGGCAATTATACTGTGGGTTGACGTGCCTGGTGTAAATGCCGCAACAGGGCTCATCACCGCACTCTCACCGTCTCGACAGGGCATCGCTGGGAACATTGCCGCATGGAAAAAAGAAACAGCACACCCGGCATTTGCACAGCAGGAAGTTAGCGAACAATTATTGACGTTTGCAATGCAGATAGTAGCTCGAAAAGATATTCCCATTAAAAATAAACAACAGTTGGCAACACTTGCCATCAATGAAATGCGTAAAGAAGTTACCGCGGTGCCTTACGATGCGCGTCTTCGATTTGAATTGGCAGTAGGGTATTCCGCATTTGGTGATTATAAAGACTCACTAATACAAATGGCTGCTGCACGAGCGCTCTCACCAAAGAAAGTTTCAATAATTGTAGAAGATGGGATTGTTAATATGCAAGCTGGCAATACAAAAAGTGCGGCACGGGACTTTAAGTATGCTTACGAACTTGCACCTCAGTTTACACAGCTGGCAAGTATCGGTGCTGCAGGAAATGTACTCGCCGGTAACCTTGCTGCCGCACAAGCTATTCTGCAAAAAACATTTGGCACCACTATCGTAGATAAGCCGATTTTAGTACAGGCATATATTCAAACCAAACAGTACAAACAACTTCTGGCTATTTTTAAACAGCGTGTTGCAAGGCCTGGGAGCTCAGTTTATGACGCTTTTCGTCTTGCCATTACAGAGGCCGCTCTTGGTAACACCCGTACAGCGATTACTTATATACAAACCATTACAAAAGCACATCCGCAAACAAAACAATTAGGCGAAAAACTTATAAAACAAATACAAAAAGGAACAGCTACATTATTATGAATAACATACGGGAGAATATTGCTCTTGCGCCATTTACGACGCTTGGGGTTGGAGGAGCCGCACGGTGGTTTATTGACAGCGCGTCAGTGAAAGATGTTATTGGTGCGCTTGGTGAAGCTAAGCGCCGAGGCATTGGTGTTGCCGTACTTGGCGGTGGCTCAAACACGCTTGTACCAGATATTGGAATTGATGGGCTGGTACTGCATATTTCTATACCCGGTATCGAGTTAGTTTCTGAAAATAATGAAGTGTTACTTATTACTGGCGGTGGTGTCGCATGGGATGCGGTGGTTACATATGCATCAGAACACGCGCTGTGGGGTATCGAAAACCTTGCTGCTATTCCCGGAACTATCGGTGCGGCGCCTGTCCAAAATATCGGTGCATATGGCAGAGAGCTTTCCAATGTATTTGAATGGGCAGATGTTGTAGAGCGCAATAGTGGAGATACAAAACGTATAACAAAATATGATGCTGCATTTGGCTATCGTGACTCTATATTTAAAAAAAATAATGCATGGGTAATAACCAAAGTAGCACTTTGTCTTTCCCGAACTGGTGTACCGGACATTTCATACAAAGACCTTGCGGATATTTCGGCTGTGGGCGGAGTTCTCAGCACACCAGCACAAGTGGCAAATGCAGTGCGTACCGTTCGCACTAATAAAATGCCGCCAGCAGGACTTGGTTCAGCTGGGTCATTTTTCAAAAACCCCATCATAACTCATAAGGACTATGCAGCACTGCAAAAACGTATCCCTGGGATTATAGGATTTGAATGCGCCGGAAATATAAAAGTACCACTTGCATGGATACTCGACCATGTACTTAATTTGCGCGGCGTGTCTTTTGGTACCGTACAACTTTATGAAAAACATTTGCTTGTTTTAATTACAAAAAGTAATGCAACAGAAACAGATATTAATAAATGTGCTCGTGAAATAAGTACACAAGTGTACGAAGCAACCGGTATTACAATTGAGCGTGAAGTGCAAACACTTAAAGTTTGTTAATTTATAACTTATAAAAATATTTTTGTGTGTGCAACGTTATCCACACCCACGTACATAATGCGCACAAAAATAATTTATGCGCGCAATAATATAGAAAGAACATTCGTGCATGTTGTTTTAGGCGCGAGTGGGTCGACAATATTAATCATCTTCTTTTACACACGACTATGGCAACAAAAAAGCGCACTACAAAAAAAAGGACAACGCGTAAGACAACGCGCAAGGCTGTACGTAAAACTACACGCAAAGTTGCACGTAAGACAACGCGCAAAACTACACGCAAAGTTGCACGCAAGGCAACGCGCAAGGCTGTACGTAAAACTGCGAAGAAGACAATTCGTCGTCGCACTAAAAAGCGTAGATAAATCAGCACAACGCAAAAACCTCCCATTTGGGAGGTTTTTGCGTTATAGTAGTACTCTATATGAGTGTATTAGACCGTTTCTTCTCTCGCAACCAATCTGCGTCATTTTTGCGTAGTGCAAAACCGATTGTGTCTCGTATAGGAGAATTTGAAGCGCAATTAAAGCCACTTTCTAAAGAGGAGCTCATAGAACGCCTCAATACTCTTCGAGAGCGTACTGGCGGTGTACCAAAATCTGAAACGGATACTGCCGAGGTATTTGCAATAGTACGTGAAGCAGCAAGCCGCACACTGGGCGAGCGACCTTACGAGGTACAGTTGATAGGAGGTCTAGCACTTGCGAAGGGGCATATTGCAGAGATGCGCACAGGAGAAGGTAAAACACTTGCAGCAACAGCGTCAGTAATTTTGCACGCTCTGGCGGGGAAGGGTGTGCATGTTGTAACAGTTAACGATTATCTCTCACGACGTGACGGCACTTGGATGGGGCAGGTATATGAGTATCTCGGTCTTACACTTGGCATTGTTACGGCAAGCGGGTCGTATATGTATGACCCGGCACACATTTCCAAAGAAGAGGATGAGGCACGTGATGAAACTGGTTCCTTCCGAGTATTTTATGATTTTTTACGTCCGGCTACCAAACAAGAAGCGTATGCCGCTGACATTACTTACGCAACTAACAATGAGCTTGGATTTGATTACCTACGAGACAATACATCTTACGATCGAACGCAGGTTGTACAAAGGGGACATTACTTTGCACTTATAGATGAGATAGATTCGATTCTTATAGATGAAGCGCGCACGCCACTTATTATTTCTGGTCCTGCCGATGATGCCGCAAGTCTATATGAGCGCTTTGCTATAATGGTACAGGCATTTAATCCTGAAGAAGACTATGTTATTGATGAGAAACGTAAAGCAATTCAAGTTACCGATGCGGGAATTACAAAAGCTGAAAAAGCACTTGGTCTCGACAATCTCTATACTGAAGGAGGTATAAAATTTGCACACCATCTAGAAACTGCGATCAGAGCTAAGGCGCTTTTTACTAAAAATAAAGAGTATGTTGTAAAAGATGATGAAGTTCTCATTGTTGATGAGTTTACAGGCAGGTTACAGCCTGGACGGCGTTGGTCGGAAGGTCTTCATCAAGCTATGGAAGCAAAGGAGGGTGTATCAATACAAAAAGAAACACGTACTTACGCAAGTATTACTTTCCAGAACTATTTTCGTATGTATAAAAAGTTGTCAGGAATGACAGGAACTGCGCTCTCATCTGAAGAGGAATTTTATACTATATATAAACTTGAGGTGGTTGTTATACCGACGAACCTGCCTATTATTCGTAAAGATTATAATGATCAAATTTTTCAAACAATGAGTAGCAAATATGTTGCGGTGGCAAAACAGGTTGCAAAATATCATAAAAATAATCAGCCAGTTCTTATAGGTACTGTATCAATCGAAGATAATGAGATTGTAGACCGATACCTAACCGAAGCTGGCGTACCGCACGAAGTACTAAATGCTAAAAATCACGAACGTGAAGGTGAGATTATTGCTCAGGCCGGCAGGAAGGGAAGGGTAACCGTTGCAACCAATATGGCTGGTCGCGGTGTCGACATTAAGCTGGGCGGCACACCAACCGACCCAGATGAGCAGAAAATTGTGCAAGATGCAGGCGGGCTTGTGGTTATTGGTACCGAGCGCCATGAAGCACGCCGTATTGACAATCAGTTACGTGGTCGCTCAGGTCGTCACGGCGACCCCGGAGAAACAAAATTCTTTGTGTCCCTTGAAGATAAACTAATGAGAGTCTTTGCATCCGATACAATTAAGAAAGTTATGAGTACTCTTAAAATACCTGAGGACGAACCGATTGAAAGTCGTATGATTACTCGTGCGCTTGAAACAGCACAGGAACGTATTGAAGGATTTAACTTCGATTCACGCAAGCAAATACTGGCTTATGATGATGTACTAAACACTCAGCGCCTTTCTATTTATGCACGTAGGCACGCAGCACTTTTTGGTACAGAGGAGGAGATATTTTCAGTTATACGTGAACTTATCGCCAATTACCCAGACTCGGAGGAAGTTTTTAACGCACAACTCACAGAGTTTGGACAAGAGATATTCGCACTTCTACTACGTCGTCTTTTACTGCAAGTAACAGATATGTTTTGGCTAGAGCATCTGGAGGCAATGGAATATTTACGTCGAAGCGTTTCGCTTCGTGCCTATGGGCAGCGAGATCCGTTGATTGAATATCGACGTGAAGGACTTACCCGTTTTCATATTATGGAAGACAGTATGGGAAAGACTGTATATGAAGCGATACCACGACTGGTATTGGCTGATGATGCGCGTATTCGAGTGCAGGAGGAGAAAACACACGCGACACTTGTTGCCGCCTCAGAAGGTGATGCAGACGAAGGCATTCCAAATAAACCGATTGTAAAAGAAATTATTCCTAATCGAAATGACCAAGTAACAATACGTAAGGGGGAGGAAACGCAAAGTCTAAAATATAAGAAAGCTGAACAGTTAATTCTTGAGGGGTGGGAACTTGTACAGTAATCTCAAAAAGTCTGTTTTTTGTGCAAGGTATGGTAATGTGCGTTTATGGCATTTGTTGATTCAATAACTGTAGAAATGGCATCCGGTCATGGTGGGTCGGGTGTTGTGCGCTGGCTACAAAGCAGAGGGAACCCACACGGTGGTCCGTGTGGAGGTGACGGTGGTCGTGGTGGTGACATAATACTTGAAGGTGTTCGTGACCTTGGGGCTCTTGCCGCATATCGTTTTACAAAGAGTTTCGTTGCGGAAAATGGTGGTAGTGGGGGACATAACAATCGTCACGGTGCGGACGGTGCATCAACGGTAATTAGAGTTCCGATTGGCACATCTGCGAATATACAAAAAATAGGCAAGAATATTGAGATTTTAAAAGAAGGTCAAAAAATCACACTACTTTCTGGTGGTATGGGTGGATTGGGTAATGCACACTTTAAAAGCTCCGTAAACCAAAATCCGCGCAAATGTACTCCTGGGAAACCTGGGAAAGAGTCAACGGTTACCATTGAGCTCAAGCTTATAGCTGATGCTGGATTTATAGGGTTGCCAAGTGCTGGGAAATCGTCTCTTCTCAACGCATTGACTCGTGCAAAAGCAAAAGTTGGGATTTATCCGTTTACCACACTTGAGCCAAATCTCGGAGATTTTTATGGATTTATTCTTGCGGATATTCCAGGGCTTATAGAGGGTGCCTCGAGCGGTAAGGGTCTGGGGTCTCGTTTTTTAAAGCATGTAGAAAGGACTGGCTATCTTGTGCATCTCGTCTCGGTAGACCAAGAAGATGTAGTGGCAAGCTATAAACAAATACGTAACGAAATTAATTCCTTCGATAGTGAACTTTCAAATAAAAAAGAGATTGTAGTGGTTTCAAAATCAGATCTCGCAAATAAAAATGAAATTGAGAAAATAGTCAAAATACTTAAAAAAGCATCATCAGTTGAAGTGCTCACAGTTTCAATAGAAGATCCTATTCTTTTAAAGAAGTTTTCCGATAAGCTCTCAGCCATTCTGGCAACAAAGTAAATAAGGAAGATGTACCAAAAATTACCCGCAAAGATGGGCGCAGAGTCCTTTAGTGTGTTATCGTAGCTGCGATGACCTACCTATCGACTATTGGTCTTGAGATACATGCGGAACTCGCCACACGTACCAAAATGTTCTGTGTGTGTAAGAATGACCCGGAAGCAAAAGAACCGAATACACACGTGTGTCCAGTGTGTATGGCACATCCTGGCACACTGCCAACGATAAACCGTGCTGCGGTAAAGCAGGTGCTGCGTGTTGGTGCAGCAATTGGTGGTACGTTTGCGATTAATTATAGCGAGTTTGATCGAAAGAGCTATTTTTATCCGGACATTCCAAAAGGCTATCAAATTAGCCAGTATATACACCCTCTCATATCTGGCGGTTCCCTCACTGGCGTACCAGTTACTCGCATACACCTTGAGGAAGACACAGCACGTTCCGTGCACACTGGAGATGAGAGTCTTGTGGATTTTAATCGTGCAGGTGTGCCACTTATGGAGCTTGTTACAGAGCCAGAGATACACGACTCCGCGACAGCAGTGTGTTTTGCACGTGAGCTACAACTCCTACTACGTACGCTTGGTGCGTCTAATGCCAATCTGGAGAAGGGAGAAATGCGTATTGAAGCAAATATTTCCGTATCAAAAAATGATAAGCTCGGGACAAAAGTTGAAGTAAAAAACCTCAATTCCTTTCGCTCAGTTGAGCGCGCTATTGAGTATGAAGTTAAACGTCAAATTGCTGCTCTTGAAAAGGGCGAGGAAATACTACAAGCAACACGTGGGTGGGATGAAAAAAAACAACAAACATTCCATCAGCGCTTTAAAGAGGGGAGTGCTGATTACCGTTATTTTCCGGAGCCTGATTTACCAAAAATAGTTCTTTCCGAAATACCGGATATGCTTCCAAAAGCAATAAAAGCTACGCTTCCTGAACTTCCTTGGCAACGACGTGAACGATATCGTACCAAATATCAGCTCAAAGAAAGTGATGTTGAATATCTTATAGATACACAGGTGCGGTCTTCATTTTTTGATGCAGTCTCAGATGCGCTTAATGGAGATACAACATTGGTACAGAGCGCTGTAAATTATATAGTATCTGATTTGGCGGGATGGTACGCAAAATACGATGGAGAAGAATATGCCAATATCAATCCAAAGATGTTTGCAAAAACTATTCGATTAACTGTGGATGGAACACTTTCTTCATATGGTGCCAAAGAGATTATGGCGCTTATGGCACAAAATGGGGGTGATCCAGAGGAGCTTGCAAACGCCAATGGCTTATTGCAGGCAAAAGACCGTAGTGTACTTATGGGCATTGTCGATACGGTTATTGCCGACAATGCCTCAGTGGTAGATGAGTTTCGTGGCGGCAAAGAGCCAGTACTGCAGTTTCTAATCGGTCAGTGTATGAAGCTTTCACACGGTTCTGGTAATCCTACTCTTTTTAAAGAGCTGCTTATTGAAGAAATTTCTTAATATATATTGAGTATGTTGTGCACAGTGTCTCAATTGAAAACTCTTTGAAACAAGACGAGGTATGTATATAATATAAGGTATGGAGGAACTTACACTTGATGGAGAAAAATATATTTCTTCAAAACATGCAGCAAAAATTACCGGCTATGCAAAAGATTATGTTGGACAGCTGTGCCGAGAAGGTCGTGTAAAAGCTCGGCTTGTAGGGCGCGGTTGGTACGTTCTTGAAGATTCGATACGCGAGCATCGTTTTGGGAATAATATCGATAAAGATATTGAAGTACCTCAGTATTCCAATATAAGGTACTCAAATAAGCAAGAAATACCTGAAATACACTATTCCACAGAAAAAGTAATTCCAATTCAAAATATCTCAACTAAGTACCCTGACACACATAAAGAGACATCGCACGTAGGGCACGACACGCACAACCTTTCCGTTATGCAAGATACATGGCACGAGTGGTTCTCTACACCACATTATGATAATAAACATAATGGCAAAATTCTTGATTTGAAAAGTGAAATAATGGAACAAATAGCTGATAAAACTAATGGAATCAAAGTTAGTTCAGATGGGAACATTCAAAAACTGAACCAACAACAAGCGGTACCTCTTGGTGAATATGAGGAAAATGTTGCCATACGAATAAAACCCCAACAAGAATTCATACATCATCATACGCTACCAGAAAAGGAGACCGAGCAGTCGTATAATGTACGTATTAGAGAAAATACTCATAGATATGATAAAAAACTTCCACAAAGCACACATTCTGACGATCACGCCCGACCTTATACCAGCACATCAACAAAACAGCATAGAAAATACCGTATTATCAATATTATTTTACTACTCATCGCTCTTTTGATTGGTTCTTTTACAATCGCAAGCTTCTCTGCCGAAAAACATGGTTATGCCCCGAATGTTTTTTGGTCTGGCATTGACCACATTAGCGGAGTAAGAATTTTTATAAATAAATAAAATAACTCATTCATTTTTATAAATGAGTCTATGATGGTAAAAGTTTACAAGTACTACTTATCCACACAAAGTAGTCGACTGTTGCGTAATATCTATATAATATATACATATACCACCAACTCCCAATGTCCACACCTCCAGCTCATAACGCTACACATAAAAATATTCTTACAGTCAAAGATGCTGCACGTCGTACAGGATATACAACCAGTTATATTTCCAGACTTTGCAGAACTGGCGATATACTGAGTGAACAAATAAATAATGAATGGTCAATATATACGCAATCACTGGAAGCATTCATAAGCAATCAAATTAAAAGAAAAAATATACGTTCGTCTGAGCTTGCCCATATACGTAAAAGTGAATATAGACAAGTAAAAATAAAAAAAGTAACGATACCTACACAGCCATACACATACGATATCCAATCTATCTCTCCTCAACCAGTGTGGCGACAATTGGTAATTGTAGGAGCGTCTTTGGCATTGGTACTTTCCTCAGGTGTATTTGTTCTTACCAAAGAAGCGCGAACGGTTACGCAAATAACGAGCTTAACACTACAAAAAAGCCTCGATGGTTTTGGTGAAATTATTACGGACGCTTCACATACTATGTCACAACAAGTTGCGGCTGTTGCAACGTCAAATATTAAAAGTTATAGGTCAAGCGTGTATGCAGTCAATAAGAAACCACGCCTAGCAGTTTTATTGGTGAATAGCTCTGCCGAATTGATGCCAACTATTGCATTGCCAGTTACAGCTACGGTAACATCACCACTCCAGTCTGTACCTATAACTAGAAATATGCCGATGCCGTTATCCGTTCATAATCTTAGACAGCAATTATATGCAGCTGCCACGGTTGCCACACATATTTCAACAAAAAAGATGTTGTATATATCTACGAATGGTTACATTGAGACTGGTAAGTTTTTATATACCACAATTGAGAAAACTTTTGTGGGATATCACACATTACTAACACAAAGTGGTGTTCCGGCACTCGCTTTGGGTGGGGCGGTGCGTGATGCGCTTACCTCGGCCCCAATCGTACTCGGAAACGGCATTCGGCACGCCACAGCACTTTCAATTTATGGTGATGTGGCGCTTGTACATATGTGGGTAACTAAAATGCCACACCTCGCAGATGCTGGAACTCAAGCTGTGCTCGCCATTGGGACCGGCCTGTCCGGGGTTGTTGGACGTGCGGCCATTGCGACACGGGCGTATGCAGTGCACACTACAAACACATCAAAACCAACGTATTTCGTACCTACACATCCTGTGGCTGTGGGTACTGCAGACACGCTCATCGCATTTGCAACACGACTTGCTGACCCACACCATACAGCAGCAGCCGCACTAAAGGGCATTCCAATTATGCATCAGCGAACATTTCCCATCCATAATATGATTACAGGTTGGTTTAAAGGTTTACATAGTGCAGTGTCCGTACTGTTTGCATCTACAGCGCTGACAGTTGTTCTCACTGTCGAGGCAAACCGAACGTCTGTCACAAAGGCAAATCACGATTGAAATACGTTATCATAATTTACATCTGTAACACTGTATAATTGCCAATATGTTTAAGAATTATAATATAAAATTATTTTTTTGGAAAAGTTTCTGGCTTTTTTTTATAACCACTATTCCCATTAGTTTTTTATTGATTAGTAACCCTGCGAGTGTACATGCTCAATCATATGGTGGTGCAATAGCAACGACGCACATTATTTTAGGAGGAAATTCACAGCCTGGTGATATTGTTTCCTTTAATAAAAAAACAAGAACATTTTATCTTTCACATATACCTAGTGATAAAGATGCATTTGGTGTAGTGGTTAAAAATCCAGTACTACTTTTGTCTGAAGGAGGTTCCGGTGTTCCGGTAATCACATCCGGTGAAGTATTGGTAAATGTAACTACGCAAAATGGACAGATTAAAGCTGGAGATTATATATCTTCATCTTCCATTGCTGGTAAGGGTGCAAAGGCAACCAATTTCGACCAATACATAATTGGAACTGCCATCAGTTCGTTTCCAAAAACTTCTTCAAGTACGCAATTACAAACAAAACAAATATACAGCGGTTCAATCCAGATGCTTTTTCATTACAGAACAAACCCACTTTACCTTGGACAAACTTCACAGAATATTAATGTGGGTAAGGGCATAATATTCCATATCGTTAAATACATACTTGCCGCTCTAGTAGCTATTGGGACGATTTATATTGCATTTAGAGTTTCCGGCTCAAGTATGAGGGCTGGAATAATCTCAATTGGTCGTAACCCTCTCGCAAAGTCATCAATTGATTCAATATTAATTCTTAATATAATTATGATTATATTGATAAGTGCAATTGGATTTGTGGCGGCTCTCGCATTAGTATTTTTACCTGTGTAATTTTATGTATTCTAGTCGTGTAAACGTGCCGTAAATATTGATAAATCTGTATAACTTTCTGGATTCTTAGTTACACGAATGGTATCTTTTTAGTAATGATGTTTTGTTATGAATAATACTCACTTACTTGCAACAATAATAATATCATCGCCGTTTATGATGACGCTATTAGCAGTTTTCTTATTTCTTATATTTGGTTTTTTCGTACTTGTAGCGGTAATTATAAGACTAAATGTTCGTTTGCGATATATTACGTACCCAGTTTATGACCAAATTGTTAAAAAGGCGCAAAGTAAAGCAAACGATATCATTAATGATGCCCAAACACACGCCCAATCCATTCGGATTTCCGCTCAAGAAACAGCAGAAAAAATAATTTCTGATAGAAAAGATGAAAATGAGAAATTTCGTGAAGAATACACAAAACACTTTGAGGAAATAGTTGCTCACGGAAAAGATGTTTTAACAAACCAGTCTGCAGAACTCACTAAACTTTCACAAAAGATGGTAGATGAATTTAAAGAGCAGTCCATTGCTGCCAATGTGCTTGTGCATAAAAAGTCCGAACTCATTTCAAACACTCTTTCCGAAGAATCAGAGCAAATAAAGCAGTCTTTCGCGGAAATGAATATACGTACGGCAAAAGAGCAGTGCATACTCATAGAAGAAATAAAAAAGAATGTGTCTGAAGAAATTGCCAAGGAAATTTCGATAGCTCGTGATGCTATTACAGCGTATAAAAAAGAGCGGTTTAATTTACTTGACCGTGAGATTGTCGAGCTTGTAAAAGAAACGGCACGTATAGCCCTTAATAAAACATTATCGCTTAGAGAACATCGTGACCAAATACTAATTGCTCTTAAAGAAGCAAAACAAAATGGTATTTTCGATAAATGATTATGATTGACTCACCGCTCACGTCACTTATACAATGTACATATATTCGCTCCGATCTTGTATACCGCATTAGTTTATTGGGTGAGTTTTTTGATTTCATCTTTTTTACGGACCGCGGTCCATTTGTAAAAAAAGATATGGTGGACCACTTTGCTAACCAAAGGAAAGAAACCC
The DNA here is from genome assembly GCA_003229135.1 of Candidatus Kaiserbacteria bacterium. GTDB lineage: Bacteria > Patescibacteriota > Minisyncoccia > Phycocordibacterales > Phycocordibacteraceae > C7867-001. Next base: position 14,302 of record QIHV01000067.1, read on the forward strand.
CCCAAGACATTGATTTTCTCAAAGATTTACCACAGTCATTTATAGAGATATTCAAACGAGATTCTTTCCGTAAAGTGTTAGATAAGATGTCGGAAGAATTACAGCACCTGCCAACTCTTTCCATTACGGCACCAGTTGAACTACCCACCGAGCAAATGGGCACGATAGGTAAGTGGGCACGAGAATCTATTGACCCAAACGTAGTGCTTGATATTTCAATTGATGAAACAATATCTGTCGGGTGCCGATTTGTGTGGAAAGATATTCTATATGATTTCTCACTTGAGCATTATTTTGGCTCGCATGAAAAGGAACTGTATACGCGGCTTACACCATCCACACCACTTGTTGGGCACACATAATTTTATGGAAGCACACACACAAGAACATCGTGTTATGGAAGGGGAAACTGGCTCTATAACCGGGGCAAAAGGGTATCTTATTGAGCTGGAAGGGCTGCCATCAGTACACATTAACGATGTCATAATAAACTCAAAAGGGCAGCGAGCATTGGTTACCGCTTTAAATGAAAATGGTGTAGAGGCAATTCTACTCGATCGTGGAGATACAGAACTGGGTGATAATTTTATAATTAGTACCCGAGGAATTCGTCTATTTTTTGGAGAAGAATTATTTGGACGTGTTGTGAACGCTCTTGGCGAGCCGCTAGATGGACTTGGCAATGTGCCACCACCAAACGGCACGCTTCACCTCGAGAGTGTCGCACCCGGTATGAATGCAAGAGCACTTATGACAGAGCAATTTACCACGGGCATGGTTGCTACCGACATACTTATCCCTATTGCAAAAGGACAACGACAAATGATTATAGGTCCACTTTCCAGCGGTAAAAAGATATTTCTTGAAAGTGTACTTGCACACCAAAAAAAGACGGGAGTTGTATGTATTTATGGATTTGTTGGACGACCAACCTCTTATATCAAAGAAGTCACATCACGTATTTTAAGTGAGACCGGAAATAAAAACACAATCATTCTCGCGGCGTTTTCAGATGATCCTGCACCGATGATATATCTAATTCCTTCAGTTGCGATTGAGCTTGCAGAGTTTTTTTCGCAGCAGGGGCGCGATGTACTTTTAATTCTTGATGATCTTGGAAGCCATGCAAAATATCTTCGTGAAATAGCACTTTTGTCTGGAAGAGTGCCAGGGAGAGAGTCATATCCTGGAGATATGTTCTTTCAGCAGGCGCGCCTTCTTGAGCGTGGTGGTTATTTCAATAAATCTGCCGGAGGTGGAAGCATAACAATTTTATCAGTACTTGAAACAAACATTGAAGATATTTCAAATCTAGTATCAACAAATTTAATCTCTGCAACTGATGGGCACCTTTTCTTTTCGCCACTTCTTCGCTCTGAAGGATATTTCCCCGCAATTATATCTGACCAATCGGTTACACGAGTTGGCCGCCAAACGCAAAGCGTTCTCGCAACACAGTTATCCATCAGAGTACGCTCTTTACTATCAGAATACGAACGTCAGCGCCGCTACGGACAGTTTGGCGCACAGTTATCTAAAGAAACTCGTGATACCATTGCACAAGGTAAGATTATGTATGAATTTCTTGGGCAAGAGCCAATGGTGTCGCTACCTCTTGAAGTACAAATAGTACTTTTATCACTCGTCTTCACCACGTTTTTTAATGAAAAAGAAACAGCATCTGCAAAGAATAATCGTACTGTCATCATTGATATGATACGCACCAACAAACAAATATCCTATATTGTTGATGATGCGCGAAATGGCACAAGCACACTGGATAAGTTTCTAAAAAAGTTGGAGGATGCACTACCTAATTTTGAATCGATATGGCAACCTTAATAGGAGCACGAAGAAAGGAGCTTGATGATTTGGAAACAATTCGTTTTGTAACATCTGCACTTTTTGAGGTAAGCGCGGAGAAAATTGACCGTCTACGTTCTTCTTTTGAAAGGAATGCCTCCTTTTATAAGGAGATAGATAATTTATATAAATACGTCAAACAAGCGGCACTTTCTCGCAATCAGCTTCCAAAGAAATCTAACGGCTCACAGCAAAAAATTTCTATTGCTTTCACATCTAATTCTCGTTTCTATGGGTCCGTTAACACAGATGTAATGAATTCATATATAAAAAATATAGATAATACAGATAGTGATTATATGGTTATTGGAAGAATGGGTGAATTTTTTATGAGAAACTTTTCAGATATCGGGAAGCGAGTATCTTTTCTTTCTTTTAAGAAAGATGACCCGACACCCGAAGAAACACATACATTTTTGGAAAAAATTTCTGTATACGGTCAAGTATATGTTTTTTACTCAACCTTCATAAATATATTCACTCAAAAAGTATCTACTCTGGATATTGCGCACACCCCGGCACCTGACTCATCAGAAAATAAAAAAGATAGTGTAGACTATATCTTTGAGCCAGAGCTTCCTCAGATACTCGCTTTCTTTGAAACAAGAGTACGCTACCTTTTATTTCAAAGAATAATGCTTGAGTCCGAGCTGGCAAGGACTGCGGCACGGCTTATTGCTATGAACAAGGCTCAGGACCGTGCTGATTCGGCGTTAACCACGCTTCAACATTTACTAAAGCGTGATGCGGAAACTTTTAATGATGCACGTTTGCTTGAAGCATTCTCTGCAATATCAAAATGGAAAAAATAAAAAAACAATTTGTTGGTCGAGTATATGGCGTACGTGGTCAAATCGTTACTGTACACTGTCAAAGCGAATATCGTCCATCGCTTGGTGAAATACTTTCTACACAAGAAAAAGAGAATGAGCACACTATTAAGCTTGAGGTACATTCGTATCAAGATCGTGATGTATTGTCTTGTTTGCTCCTATCTTCAAAGGAAGATGTATATAAAAATATGAAAGTGGTAACTGAAAGCGCATCACTATTCATACCGGTAGGTAAGGCAATTTTAGGTCGAGCAATGAATTTTTATGGTAAACCAGTTGATGGTGGTGAAGAGCTTAGCCAAACACACACTCGTCCAATTCATACCGTAGCGAAGCCACCAATACTAATGGCTGAGACACAAGAAAAAAAGCTTTTGGAAACTGGTATTAAAATTATAGACTTTTTTACACCTTTATTTGAAGGGGGCAGATTGGGACTAGTTGGTGGCGCTGGTGTTGGGAAGACCGCACTTATGACGGAGGTAATTAGAAATCTTAACTCAACACATAGTGGTGTAACTTTATTTGCAGGTATTGGTGAGCGTATTCGTGAAGGACACGAACTGTGGGAATCTCTCAAAAAAACAAAAACATTGTACAAAACAGCACTTATCGTAGCTCATATTAATGAGAATGCAGCAGTTCGTTTTGGTGTTGCAGATGCAGCGGCAACACTGGCTGAGTATTTCCGTGACGAAGAAAAAACAGATGTACTGTTTTTTGCTGATAATATATTCAGGTTCGTACAAGCGGGGAATGAGCTATCTACACTACTTGAAGAAATTCCATCTGAGTTTGGCTATCAATCCACTCTGGAAACAGAGATGGCGCGTTTTGAAAATCGATTAATGAATAGTGAAGACGCATCTATAAGTTCAGTACAAACCGTATACGTACCAGCAGATGAGCTAAATGACCCAGCAGTTGCTGCGGCACTGCCTTATTTTGAAGCTGTAGTCATACTCTCCAGAGAAATGAGTAAGAATGGGATGTATCCGGCTATCAATATCTTGAGTTCAAAATCTTCAGTACTCGATAAAGGTTTAATAGATGACCACCACCTTAAAGTTGCCACTGCCGCCATAGAATTACTTGATAAATATGAAAGACTCGCGCGTGTGGTCACAATCATAGGCGAGAGTGAACTATCATTACAAGATAAAGTCGTATATGGACGTGGGCTACGTCTACGAAACTATATGACACAACCTTTCTTTACATTGGAATCACAAACCGGTAGACCTGGTATCTTTGTAAAGCGTGAAGAAGCACTGGCGGATGTTAAGGCAATTGTAGAAGGGAAGTTTGATGCGGTTTCACCTGAAAAATTTCTTTATATTGGAAGTGCAACACATTTAATACCAACTAATGTATAAAAGCATTTCTATGGGTCTAAAAAAAGAAAAGTTCAAGGTAGTTATAAATAGTCCAAATAAACTAATTTGGGACGGTGTAGCGACAAGTGTCTCATCAAAGAACAGTGCAGGACCATTTGATATTCTTTCAGAACATGCAAACTTTATCACAATGATACAAAATGAACCGATTACAGTTAGGACTTTGAGTAAAGAGCAGACATTTACTTACAAAAATGCAGTGCTATCAGTTTACAAGGGTATTGTCACAATATATACAGAAATATAAGCACGTTTAGACGAGCACGTTTAGACGAGATACGGTTAAGTATAAGGTGGATATCAAGATAAAAATAATAATAATAAGGAACATCTCTCCATACGGTCTTCAATCAGATTACATCTGTACTGCACAGATGTAATTTTATATATGTGAAATATAATTATTA
>QIHV01000021.1 GCA_003229135.1 Candidatus Kaiserbacteria bacterium
AATATTGTTGTTGCCAATAAAAAAGGATCTCTCGTTTATGTGCGCGATGTGGCACGGGTGTTTAACGGACTCGCTCCCGCAACTACATATTCTCGATTATCTCTTCAAGGAAAGCCCGCCCAAAATGCCATTACTTTTTCAGTATATAAACAATCAGGTGCATCTATCGGTGCGGTAACAAGTGCTGTACGGAACGAATTAAATACACTCAAAAAAACAACACTTGCCGGGTACAGTGTGTACATTTCACCTTCCACAGATATGGGTGTGCAGGTAAACAAACAATTGGGAGAGTTGGCAAAAACTGGTTTGGAAACTGTTGCTTTGGTTTTGTTGGTACTACTTATTACAATCGGGTGGCGAGAGGCCGTAGTCGCGGCACTATCTATTCCCCTTTCGTTTCTTATCGCATTTATTGGGCTATATCTTACAGGAAATTCACTTAACTTTATCAGCTTGTTTGCGCTCATTTTGGCAGTTGGTATTTTGGTGGATTCTGGAATTGTAGTTACCGAAGCCATTCACTCTCGTATGCGAGGCAATGGAGACGCGATCGGTGCGGCGCACAAGGCACTTTTTGATTACGCTTGGCCACTTATTGCCGGCACAATGGCGACCGTTGCCGTTTTCTTACCTCTCTTTTTCATCTCCGGTATGATTGGAAAGTTTATAGCCGGTATTCCCTACACACTTATCTTTGTACTTCTCGCTTCTATATTTGTAGCGCTCGGTATGGTACCGCTTATTGCCATTCTCTTTAGTAAAAAACACAAAAATAGACTTGAGGAGTTACAAGAGAAGTACACTGACCGATTTACAGAATGGTACAAACGACTACTGCGAACCTTACTTGAACACCGCCATACACAAAAGATATTTTTGCTTACTCTAGGTGGTCTATTTTTATTTTCTGTATCACTTCCTTTTCTTGGGCTTATACAGACTGTATTTTTACCTCAAAGCAACCAGGATTTTATCTTTATCAGTATTTCAAAACAACAAGGCACAACTCTTGCCGTAACAAACAAAGACATTCGCCAAGTAGAAGCCGTTTTATATAAAGACCGGGATATTTACTCATTCCAAACAACAGTGGGACAGAGTTCAGCACTTGCTGGTAAGGGAATTGATATGGCATCAAACGGGAGCAATATCGGTAACATTACCGTCAACTTGCCTCTTGGACATACAAAAACAAGTACACAAATTGTGAATAATTTGCAAAAAAGACTGGCGATAATTACTGATGCAAATATTCAGGTTCTGCAAGTTACAGGTGGTCCGCCGAGTGGTGCACCTGTACAAATAGAATTCAAGGGCAATAACCTAGACGAGCTTATTACAGCAGCAAACAAAGGTAAGCAGTTACTGGCAACAATTCCAAATGTTACTAACCTGACCAGTAGCACGCAAAATAATGGTACTGAGTTCAAACTTACTATCAACCGCACCAAAGCCGCGGCACTTGGTATTAACACTCTTGTTGTGGCGCAAACTCTGCGCAATGCGATAAACGGTACAAAAGCCATCAGTATCACAAAGCCAAACCAGACCATTGACGTTGTAGTAAAAATGAATATTAATTCCTCATATACCAATCCAAGTAATACGAACCAAACTACAATTGCAAGTATAAAAAACCTTACGGTTATGGGTTCACACGGACCGGTTTTGCTCGGTTCAATTCTCTCTGTCTCTCTCGGACAAAGTAACGCAAGCATCACACACAAAGATAAAATCCGTACGGAAACTGTTTCAGCATACCCCAACAGCCACACCACAACATCGGCAATTGTGAGTGCTTTCCAAAAACAGATTGGCTCTCTTTCACTTCCATCGGGAATTTCAGTATCTTACGGTGGTGATACAAAAAATATCAACCAGTCATTCTCTCAAATGTTTGTGGCGCTCATAGCCGGACTGATACTTATGTTTATGATTCTTATCGTGGCATTTAATTCATTCCGCTACACATTTTATCTCATTATGATTGTGCCCCTCTCACTTATTGGCGTGCTTGATGGATTAGCACTAACAGGTCAGCCAATTTCTTTCTCTGCACTTCTCGGTATCATTGCTCTGGGTGGTATTATCATTAACCATGCCATTATTTTAATGGACTCTATGATCCGCCGCTTACACAATTCGCCGGGACGCCCACTTATTGATGTTGTTATAGACTCTGCTGCCACTCGTTTGCGTCCTATTACACTTACAACAATCACAACAGTTATCGGTATGATTCCTCTTTCACTTACTAACGCTATGTGGGGCCCGTTGGCTTTTAGTATTATGTTTGGGCTTTTGTTTGCCATTGTTTTGACACTTGTTTTTGTACCTGTCCTATTCTATCGTGCACCACACCACGCTCAGATTATTTCCACAGACACATAAAATATACACACACTCGAAGTTGACTTATACTAAATCTTATGATATAGTAGCTTACAGAGTTCAGAAACATTTTCGCCAAAATGGAGCGTGTTTATGGAAACAATATGGTATCTCTATACATTGGATGGCTTTACTAACGAGGCACTTTCACGTGAGTTGGTACTTGCCGACATCGCAGAAGAGCCAAGTACAAGTGTTCTTTATAACGGAAAAAAAATTTCAGTGTGGCGGGTACCATTCCGGTTTGCTGCACTTCTCGAAAGAAATCGCCATACTTTCCCGTTTTCTTTCATAGTCCTTGTACAGGAGGGTGGCGGTAAGGTACGTCGGTGGCATTTGCAAGGGCGCGGAAAAATTAGCCGCAGTAAACGAGCTACCAAGGCTCGACGTGAAATTAAACGTCTGAAGCAAAAAGAACATTAAAAGATTATTTTAGGAATGTTGTGTAATCGACAGGCGCACGTGCGTCTGTCGATTTCTTATTTCTAATAAGAGCATATGCGAAAAACGCAAGGAGTGCATACGCACCTGTTACCCATACAAATGAAAATGATGGAACGGCAAATGCAGCCAGGGGAAGTGTTGACGCCGTGTGTACCACACGCGTAATGTAGCTTAACAGTACGTAAGCCGGAAGCCCCGCAATCGGCGCCAGTACTGGAGCAACCAGTCCGGTAAAACCAGCAAGTGCAGATGCCGCCATTGCTGCGGGAACTGCTGGTAGAACAAGCAGGTTTGCCGGAAGCGCCACAAGTGAAAAGAGTCCATTTACATAAAGCAAAAGCGGTAAAACAGCAATTTGTGCAGTAGTTGTTGCCGCAAAAGTCTCACGCAAAAATGTACTTTTTATGAAAGCAAGCCTTGGCTCCAATAATGGCATACCGAGAATAAGTCCAAGTGTTGCTATAACCGATAAATCAAATCCAACACTATATGTAAGTAAAAGAGGATTCCACAGCAGCATTAAAAGTGCAGTAAGTACAAGAGCACGCGTTACGTCATATGTACGACCTGTGGCTCGTGCAAGAAGTGCAAACATCGCCATAATGCCAGCTCGAATACTTGCCGCACCTGCGCCCGCCGCAAGAACGAATACACCAATAACCAAAGCGGCAAGTACGGCGGCACGCCTGCGGGAGAGAAATGCCAGTGCGGCAAGTACGCTCTCCGCCACTATCATTACGTTGTAGCCAGATAACACGACAATATGAATAAGTCCGGAGCGGATAAAATCACGAAGTAGTGATGCTCCGAGTCCTTGTGTACCACCAGCGACAAGACCTCCGGCAAGTGAAGCTGCGGGTTCTGGTAGCGCCACTCCAAGTCCGTATAAAAATGATTGTTTTATGCCAATGAGCTGACCGTACCCGCGCGCCCACACGCCAGTTGGTGGTGCAACTTCTGTAAGCGATGCGTGCTGCATCAATGCAAAGACCCCTTTCGCAGCTAGGTAGCGGTCGTAACGAAAACTACGACCGTACTCCGTGGAAAATGGTTTTGGTTTTGTGAGCTTTCCATATATGCGCACACGCTCACCGTAGCGTACAGACTGTGCAAGTGAGGTAATCGCAAGTATGCGAGTGTGTTCGTTTTCTTTTGAGACTGCAATAATGATATGCTGATTTCTTTCACGAATACTTGGTGCGGCAACAACTGTTCCCGTAAGCGAAATTGCACTGTCTAGTTTTTGTGCAAATACATTTGGTAAACTCATCGGAATAATTGATACTCTCGCCATTCCGAGTACAGTGGCAACAAGTACCAGACTTGCAAGTACATACGACGGTCGGCGCACAAACAGCCACGCCACACCCATAACCAATGCGCCAAAAATTAGAAAACCCATTATGGGCAATTCGAGTACGTAGAGTGAGCGAAAGAAAATACCAAGTGCAAACCCACCGGCTACAAGAAAAAATGTATAGCCGCGCATGAGCTACGCACCGCGGTCCATCGCAGTGTTTGCCAGCAAGTCAGCATCTTTATTTTGTATACGTGGAATGTGTGAAAAGGAAACATCTCCAAATAAAGCTATTTGCTCTTTAAGCCGTGCATTTTGATGTTGTAAGGTTGGATGCTTTACACGATAGGTTCCCAAGAGCTGTTTAACTACGAGCTCACTATCTAATTTTACGGAAACCCGCGTGTGAATACGCTTATCTTCCGGCACAAGTTTTGCAAGTGCTTTGAATGCTAAAATCGCAGCTTCATATTCCGCAAAATTATTCGTATGATGCCCGAGAAATTTTGAAACTAACGCAACGGTGCTGTTACATTCATCGCGCACAACTGCACCAGCGCCGGATGGTCCTGGGTTTCCACGCGCACCGCCATCAGCATAAATTGTGTAGTGCATAAATTGCAGTATAGCGTACAAAAATATTAAAATAAAAACTGACGTACGATGTTGATTCTTTTACAGAAGACGTAAGATACGCAAACGCAACACGTTACGCTGCAAAAAAGTATCACGTTCCAAATGTGCTAGTAGTGTTGCTCGAGCCGGAGTGTTTAGACTTTTGGCATATTCACGCATATTATGTTTCGCAAAAAATGCGACAGCTTCAATAGTTCCACATTCATCAGTGAGGAAAAGTTTTAAATGTTCATTATTTTTACCAAACAATGAAACTTGGGTGATTTTAATATTTTGTAGTAGCCATGCTGGTTTTTTATTCCCTTCTCCAAACGGGGCGAGTTGTTCGAGATATTCAAGTAATGTGCTCGTTACATCTTTTAATAAAAGTTTTGCATCTGCACACAACGGTGTTTCACCTACGGTTGGAGAAGTTTTTGCAAGAGCTTGCACGAGTCGCTCCTCGAGAAAAAATATTGCGTCATCACGCACAACAAAACCTCCCGCGGCAGAATGTCCTCCACACTGCACGAATGTGTCGGGAGTTGCCTGCATAAGTGCAAAGGTATCAGTTACTCCTTCCGAGCGACACGAACCTTTTATGGCGTGCGCCGCATCACGTCCCCATAAAAAAACTGGACGACCGTACTCTTCAGTGATGCCGCTTGCCACCAAACCTAAAAGTGCTGGACTCCAATCGGGGTCACCCATAGCAATAACAGATGGCAGATCGTCGCGAGGAGCGCGTGCTTTTATCCGCGTGTGTACCGCACGTGTAATCGCCGCAGCTGCGCTGCGGCGGCGGCGATTTGCCGACTCTAATTTCTTTGCGAGCAGTGTTGCTTCATCGTGGTCTTCTGTTGCAAAAAGTCGAAAGGCGTCGATTGGATCACCCATACGCGAAGCTGCATTTATTCGCGGTGCAATCATAAACGCAACATCATCTTCTGAAAGAGTACGCTGGTTTATCCGTGCGGTACGGCACATTGTAGTTAATCCGATGCGGCGTGACTTGCGCAAAACAAGTAGTCCGTATTTTGCAAGAACGCGGTTTTCACCTACCAGTGGCACCATATCAGCAATAGTCGCGATACCCACCATATCAAGTAACCACTTTTCCCACCCAGAGGAAAACTTTTCACGACCAGAAAAATCTTGCGATAAAGTTGCAATCACTAATTTCCATGCGAGAGCTGCACCGCACAACTCACGAAATGGATACGTCTCACCGGCCTGCTTTGGGTCCACAATAGCGAAAGCATCTGGAATAGACTCGCCCGGTTCGTGGTGGTCGGTTACGATTACATCAACACCAAGTTCTTTGGCTCGTGCAATGGAGAGCACATCGGTAATTCCCGAGTCAACAGTAATAACAAGTGTTACACCATCACTCGCAAGCTTTTCGATACCTGCAACATTTACACCGTACCCTTCCAAATGCCGATGTGGAATGTAATTGATAAAATGCGCACCAACCTTTTTTAAGAAATCGTATAAGACCACTGCGCCCGGAATACCATCGGCATCATAATCACTCCACACAGCGATGTACTCACCTTCTGTGATGGCACGAATAAGACGCTCCGACGCCTTTGGCATATCCTTCATCAACATTGGATTGTACGTGTGCAAGTCGTATGAGGGGTTCAGAAAAGTTTCCGCTTCTTTTGCACTCTTCACACCGCGCCGCACAAGGAGTGCGGCAATTAAATCATCATACGCGGAGAGCTCCTCGCGTAGAGTATCTTCGATTGGTTTATGAAAAGGCACCATAGATAATAACGATTGTACCAGAATGCGCGCCTGCGGTATGCTAGTACTTATGGAAGACACAATTTTTGCAAAAATTATTCGCCGAGAAATTGCTGCGGATATTGTGTACGAAGATGACGATACGCTCGCCTTTCTATCCGAACGCTATAATAACCTAGGGCACACATTGGTCATTCCTAAAACATACTCACGTAATATTTTGAGCATCTCTGAAAAATCACTTGCCGTACTGATGCAAACCGTACGAAAACTTGCGCCGGTAGTTATGCGTGCTGTTGATGCCGACGGCATAAATATTATCATTAACAATGAGAGTGCTGCGGGACAACTTATTTTTCATACACACGTACATCTTATTCCTCGCTTTGTGGGTGACGGCTATAAGGGTTGGCCATCGAAACCATATAAAAATGGCGAGGCACAAACGATAGCAGAAAAAATTCGTGCCGCTATGTAAAAACTAAAAAGCCGCTTGCAGCGAACGCCGCACGCGGCTTTTTAGTTTTTGTGTAAGAAGATGGAAAAAGTTTAGCGGTTTGCAGAAAGCGCTTCAATACCGGGTAGTGTACCTTTAGTAAGAAAAGCAAGCATTGAACCGCCGCCCGTGGAAATGAAAGAGAAGTTTTCGGTAATACCAAGTTCTTCAATAGCTGCAATAGTGTCACCCCCACCAACAATAGAGTGAGCACCGCTCGCCGCAATTGCTTGTGCCAGAGCTTTGGTTCCGTCGGTAAAACCACTTTCATAACGACCAAGTGGTCCATTCCAAAGAATAGTTTTCGCATCTTGTGCAAGTATTGCGAGATGTTGATTTGTTTGCGGTCCGGAATCAAGTACAGCTTCAGTCGCGTCAACAGTATCTAATGAAGTAACTCGCGAAGCAGTAGCATCTGCTTTTGGTGGCGCGACAACAGTATCAAGAGGTATAACCAGCCGGTCATTGGCAAGAAGAGACTTTATAGAATCTTGGTCGGCACCCGATATAAGCGAAACACCGAGCGAATAACCTTTGGCAACTAGGAAATCATTTGCAAGTGCTCCGCCGACAGCAACGTGGTCATACACCGAGAGTAGTTTCTCTAAAACTGGCTCTTTGGTAGAAAATTTTGCGCCACCGATAACAGCGAACGCGCTGTGCTTTGGGGTCAGTGCCATTGTCAGTTCACTTACTTCCTGAGCGAGTAAAAGTCCTGCGTATGAAGGAAGAAATTTCGGTACGCCCACAATGGAAGAGTGCTCGCGATGTGCCGTATCAAAAGCATCTTGTACAAAAATATCCGCAGGTGATGCGAGCTCACGTGCAAACTCTGGGTCATTTTTTATTTCACCAGGGTATCGACGCAAGTTTTCAAGCATAAGTACATCGCCACTGTGAAGTGCGCGTACTGCCTCACGTACTGTGGGACCTACCGCCACAGGAGAAAAAGATACATGAGGCATACGTTTGGCAAGTGCCCTGTACACAGGTTCCAGTGTCTCGGTGGGGGCGCGCCCGATATGTCCGCAAACAATTACTTTCGCTCCGGCATGCGCAAGAAACTCTATCGTTGGAATTGTTCGCCGTAAGCGAAAATCATTTATAACTTCATTATTTTCAATAGGAATATTTAGCGGGGCGCGCACAAGTACAGGCACCCCGTGGAGTTGTTGTATGTTATGTAAGTTACGCATCGTAATCTTATGTCAAAGTATTTACAGCTTTTACCAGCTGTGAAAAAGTGTGGGTGTCCACTGCCGCATGCCCGATTAAAAAGCCATCGATACCGCATCCTTGTGCGAGTGATTGCGCATTCCCGGGCTCAACCGAACCGCCATATAAAACACGGGTGTGTGTTGAGCTTTTCCCCGGTAGAAATTCTGAGAGAACTTTGCGAATATAAAGTACCATCTCGGTCAGGTCGGTCGTTGTAATGGACTCGGTGGCAGTTTTACCGATAGCCCATATCGGTTCGTATGCAATGACGATTGTTATTCGTTCTTTTTGTGAAAGTGGTGCAAGAGCTGAAGAAATCTCCTCGCGTAAAAATGTCAGATAACGCGCACCATCATCACGCTCTCGTTCACCGACACAAAGAATTGGTGTAAGCCCCTGCGCGAGTGCGTGCTGAAGTTTTTGTGTAACAATCGCATTGTCATCACCGCTTGCGCGACGCTCCGAGTGTCCAACAATGGCATAAGTCGCTCCGGCTGAGCGCGCTGCGGCGGCTGTTATCTCACCGGTTTGCGCCCCTCCAGCAGTTACCGAAACATCTTGCACCGCAAAGGTTACTTTGGAGCGATTACCCAAAGCCAATAATCCCAAAAATGGTGCCGGTGGGCCCAGCATAATTTCATGTTTCGTATGTGGTGCCAAACGCTTGGCTGTAATTAAAAGTTTTTTAGCTTTATCAGCCGATTCAACATACGCTTTCCAATTTGCCGCAATAAGCATTGTTTACAGTATACACCGCAACACGTGTACATACGCACTACACCAAAATAAAATATAGCCAATACTTATTGATTATTCTTGACGCCAACTGACAAATTGATAGTTGGAAGATGTATCTGGAGTAAATGGTGGAGGATTACTGAACTGTGCACGGTCAAAAGAGTTGCTGCGCTGCGCATAACCGGACGCATATGGCTTCCCACAATATAGGGCGGCGCCATTGCTCCATTTTGTTCCCGTTCTTTTGTTTGAGACAACGGAACCAAACATAGTTAGGGTACCTTTTTGGCTATAATTTGGATACCTATTACAGGAATAATAATTACGTCCAAACGCACCACTTTGTGCAATGAAAATGCCGTCAAGAGCCATATCGTATGGGGAGTTTGGAGCTATGAGTACATTATTTTGTGCGATGAGTGTGAGTCCTGCTGAAGGAGTTGTATAGGTTATATTTCCATCTAATATTGCATTGGTTTTAACTCCTGTACTTGGAACAATTGCTGATACCAACGTTACTTTGTGTGCGACTGTACCGTCCACCCATACGTTATCTCCTATATAAATAAGTCCGCAATTTGAAGGAACGGCATATGTCCCAATGAGTGTTTGTTTACCGATAAGCGTGTAGTCCCGTACAAAATAACCATTACTGGAACCGTCTATTGGTACTGATTCAAGCCATTTAGTACTTTCTACTTTTCTCACAGTTATTGTCCCATTACCATTAAACGTGATGTGGTAGCCCTTGTGGGCTGAGCTTCCACTATTACCGGAACTAATCCGAGGGAAATAAAGACCTTGTACTTGTGCAATTGATTTTAATGATGAGAAGTTAGCAGAAATTGCGTTGAAGTCTACTTGCGGAGTTGGGTATTTCCACAAGTTTTTGTTACTTCCACCACCAAACACACCTTTTACAGATTTGTTAGGCGTACAACCGAATGAACCAGTACATGTCCATGACGAGAGGGAGCTTGTTACCGGGGCATTGGTGGTACCGTCCATACGCACACCGCCATTTGAATGATATGGACCGTTAATAATACGGTCCGGTCCGGCCCACACACTGGCATTAATGACATAAGAATATTGTGCAACGGTTGGTTTAGCATAGCGTGCAATCAGTACCTGCGACACGTTTGGATAATCTACCGGTATACCAGTTGATTTAATATTGATTGAAGTTGTTTGCCCACACGATTGGTTGCCAACGATATCAAGTGTATACGTACCGACCTGCCCGCCCTGCGGGTCATCATAGGGAATTACGTACGGGCCAGCATGCCCCGTGCCATCTTGCAAATCATTTGGAAAATGGGCAAGGTGCCAACGATAATACTCCAGTCCGGCTTCGGCAATCGCAAGCGCTTGTCCCTGAGCTTGTTTATTTATTTCAAAATTATTTTCCGAGAGTACATAGCCGGAAAGACCTGAAAAAACAGTCAAAAATATTGCACCAAAGACAAGTGCCAAAAGCATAATAGATCCTCGGTGTGAGGTAGTCATATATTTATTATAATAGCGCATACGTGTTCTTGCGTGCGATTGTATTACTGCGCAATGTGTAAATTGCGCAGTGTCGCACCAGCAGAAAGCGTGTAGTTGTTTGGTGCACGAGTAGGATTTAGGTTTACTGTAATTGTGGTATTTACAGAAGTGATTTTTGCAACATCTATTGGGGTGGTGAGTTGTGCTCCAACTGAATTATAATAACGAAAAATCGGAGTGGTGGTGGCACGCACATAGGTGGCAATAGTGGAGATATTCTCCGGCTGTCCAATATACGTTGGGGGAACTCCTGTCGGCAAGACAATACTTTTATAGAGTGTTGTACCGGAAAGGTAATATCTAACCTTGTCCACAACACCATCACCCTTAATATCTACATAAAAAGTTACTGTTGATGTTGCGGCATTTACAATTGGATAAGAACCGTCTGCACCATATGATGCTTCACGCAAGTAATGCATAGCATCGATGATGCCATTGTGGGCACTTTGCACCGCTGCGGTTTCTTCAAATATATAAGCATTAGTGCGATAAAAGTATTGTATGAGAATTGAGAGTGCTGTTACCACTATCGCGAATATTCCGACTGTCACTATTGTTTCGATTAAAGTAAATCCACGTGTCATACATTATATGATAGCAGTTTGGGTGTGGTACAAGAGTATGTGCACATAGATGTACTATGGAAATGATGCAACATATATGGTTTGTCCTGAGATGTTTATATTTGAAAAAATTGTGGTCGTGTATCCGTTTTTAGTAATGGTTATTGTGTAGTTTTTACCAGCACTTATATTACCAAAATATGTTCCACCACATAAAGAAGATGTGATCGTGTGAGTATATCCCGACTCAGAAAGTGTAACTGAAACACCCGGGATTGTATTGCCCGAAGCGTCTTGTACTGATACGAATAATCGGTTACCTGTTGGAGGAGTAAGTAATGTAAGCGTTGCCGTATTACTTGTGCCTGGTGAAAGTGAGTATGGCGGTACTGGGCACACGTTTTCAATATCATAACTACCAGCAGTTAGAGTGTAGGAATCCCACGGAAGATCCAAAATTCGTGAGCCGATTGAATTGGTTGTGGTAGAAATGATGGTTTTATAAATTGGCACGCCAGAGCCGGTTGAGCCGATAATTTTAGTGCCCGTAAGGGTGAAGGCAGCATTTGGAAGTGGGTATGGGCCGGCTGTATAACCAAGTGACCATTTTAGTACTTGCGGTATGGTTGTGGTTGCCGTTGCGGAAAGGTTGGCAAGAAGTGCAAGTGATGGATATGTGCTGGTGGACACGCCTGACAGATTAATTTGTGAAGTTGAGAATCCTGTAACATTACCGGGGAGCATTGTGTCCGGTACAAGAGTGCCGGTATTTGTGTTGTAGAGGTGTACTAGAACACTTGTACCCAAAGGTGTGCTGGTACTTATAGAAGCAACACCCCAGGCGCGCAGGTATGTTGGCGCAACAGCTATTGAGCGTGCCGACCCAGACAAGACATTGTTTGCAAGTGTGAGTGCCCCACCGGATACTATTGTGTTTGTGGTAGTTGCAAGATTGGTAGTACCAGTAAACGTATCGGAAAATATACCGCTTTTGGCGGGAGAGTAGGTATTAAGTGTGAGCGAAGCAAGTAAATCAATGGCAAATGTACCGGTAGTTGTTTGATCTTTTACTACAGTAAGATACCCAGGTGTTGGATTTTGGTTAGTTGTATTACGTACGTACGTTTGAGCTTTTGAGTATCCGCCTTTAGATACAAATATCTGATATTGTGTGGACGTTGCGGCACCCGGCAAATATACCATCCCTTTTACATTCGAAAATGTGGAGAGATTTACGGCTGGGGTGGTACTCGCATCTATAATGTGTACTGTGGCACCTGGCACGGGAGCTCCAGTTGCATTTACAATGTGAATGGCAAGTGTGCCACCACCATTGGTTGTTTCAATACCAGGTGGTGCAAAATTTGAAAGCAGAGCTGCTGAGCGTACTCCACCTCCTGCAGTGTAGGATACTTTTATCTTTGCAAGTTTGTAGTCTGTGATAATTCCATTTGTATCATTTGTACCCAGCCCATCAGCCGGGTCATCTATGTATTGTATATAGGTGTGTACAACGTATGTTGTATTATCAATTACGACAGTTGATGTTGGCGGTACAATCCCAGGAGGAATACCACCTATTGTGCCGAGTGCATCATAGGAAAGTCCACGCAGATATTCCATTTGTGAGCTAGCAAGTGAAGCTGCACCTGCACGGGCTTTAGCAAGATTGGAAACAAGTATAGAGGCACGCAATATGCCCATAAGTGCAAGAAATATAATCAGTACGAGCGCCGAACCAACGATAACATCGATAAGCGTCATTCCGCGACTGTGTGTTTGCATAGAAATTATGATAACGTACCATCACTCGTATTTTTACATTACAGATGAGAGTGAATAAATTGGCGCAATAATTGCAACTGCAAAAATACCAACACCGGTACCAATAAGAAGCATAAGTACAGGCTCAATAATGGTTGATAAATCTTTCGTACGCTGCTCCACATCATTTTCATAGTAATCGGCAACTTGCTTTAGCATCTCAGAAACCTTGCCAGTTTCTTCACCCACCGCAATCATATCTGAAAACATAGTTGGATATCGGTTCGTATGTGCAGCAAATGCTGTTGAAAGCGGTTCACCTTTACGTACATTTTTTTCGGCCTCTGTGAGTACATCTGCAAATGTTTTTGTGCCAACTACTTCACGAGTAATTCGTATCGCCCCGAGGACATCAACACCGGAGCTTAAAAGTGAAGAAAGTGTCCGCGCGGCACGCGCGGCATATGTTTCTCGTATGAGCTCACCGATAACCGGAATATAAAGCACAACTCTGAATAATAATTGACCCCCAAATTGTGATCGCTTAAACGCCCATGCCGCACCTATAATTGCTGCCGTAGCAATAATCATAAGAATTGTATGGTTGATGAGAAAATTTGATGAAGCGACAATAACGCGAGTGGCAAAAGGCAGTTTGACACCAAGCTGTGTAAACGTGTTTGTTAGAGTTGGCACCACAAACACCAACATAAGAATTGCAATAACAATCATTGCAAAGATAATAATGATTGGATAAATCATCGCACCTCTGACTTTTTTTGTCAGATTTCGTGCACATTCCATTTGGACGCCAACAATGGACAGAGATTCTGAGAGTGTTCCGCCCTCTTCTCCTGCATGCGCCATAGCGATAAATAATTTAGAAAAAAGTTTTGGATGTTCGGCCAGAGCTTCATGAAAAGAAGACCCACCCTTAATTGCCGTACTAATTTCTGCCATAATTTTCTTAAGCCGTTTATTGTGTGTCTGTCGTTCTACTACGGTGAGAGAGCGTGAAAGTGTCAGCCCCGCATTTAACATTGCGGAAAGATTTTTTATCATCAGTACCAACGCATCGGCCGATACTCCTGTACCAAACGATATATTAAGCCATGCCGGTATTACAAAACCAGCCCCTTCTGTAAGCATTGCAACCGTTGCACCCTCTTTCTCTATTTGTGCATATACGGCAAAACGTGATGGAGCATCCACTGTGCGTTTTTCTTCCGCACCATTTGCTTTTCGTACTGTAACGCGAAATTTCATAAATTATTATTCAGACACGGCACGTAACACCTCTTCAAGCGAAGTAATACCGTACGCAGCCTTATAAAGACCATCTTCAAGCATAGTAAGCATTCCTTCTTTACGTGCCTGCTCCTCAATAGCATCGGTAGTACCTTCGTGTAGGATTTTATCTCGTACGGCAGGTGATACCGAAAGTATTTCGTGAACACCGATACGCCCCTTGTAACCGTCTTCACATTTGGTTGAAGATTTTGGTCTGTAAAATGGCACTTGGTCAAGTGTGGAACCTGGTTTTACCAGTTTTTCTTTTAACAATGTATTGAAAGCCGCATCAAAATTTTCTTTTGTGGCTACTTTTTGACGCTCCTTACTCGTGAGAGTGTATGCCTCCTTATCTTCGCAAAGTTTACGCACAAGACGTTGTCCAACGATGACTTTCAATGTAGATACAAGCAAGAATGGTTCAACACCCATGTCAATGAGGCGGGGTATTGCACCTGCGGCACTGTTGGTGTGAATTGTTGAAAGTACCAAGTGACCGGTGAGTGCAGCATTAATGGCAAGTGATGCAGTTTCACCATCGCGAATTTCGCCCACCATAATGATGTTTGGGTCTTGGCGCATTAAAGAACGTAGCCCATTGGCAAATGTAAAACCGATTTGTGGGTTTACCTGCGTTTGATTAACACGCTTCATTTGATATTCAATAGGATCTTCAACTGTTGAAATATTTACATCTGGCGTGTTTAAAATATCAAGTACGGTATATAGCGTGGTTGTTTTACCGGAACCAGTTGGTCCGGAAATAAGAATGATGCCGGTTGTTTGATGCGTCGCTTTATGTATGAGCTCCATTGTTTCTCCATGAAAACCGAGCACCTCAAGCGAAAAGCCGTCTCCCGTTTCGCGAAGTAAACGCATCACAACTTTTTCACCATAAAAGACCGGCATAAGCGAGACACGAAACGATACTTTTTCAGTGTCCGTTTCCATTTTAAAACGACCGTCTTGCGGCAGGCGTTTCTCATCAAGTTTTAGGTTTGCAAGTACTTTGATGCGCGCCGTGATACCGGCAGCCGCAATCTTTGGGAGCGTCATAGCATCGTGTAAGATGCCGTCAATTCGATATCGTACTAGAACCTGGTCCTCCATCGGCTCTATATGAACATCTGAAGCGCCCTGCATAATGGCGTGACGCAAGAGTGAGTCAATAATACGTACAATAGGCAGGTCTTCCGCCATTTTCTTTAAGTCTTCTCTCGAGGCTTCTTTTTCACCTTTTACAACCTTAATTCGTCCAGCCTCAGTTGCAATAATATCGCCAAATTCTTCCTTTAGAGATTTCTGATACTGCAAAAGTACATGCTTGAGTGAGTCATCATCAGTTAAACGTAAGAGTATTTTAAGTCCGGTCTTTTTACGTACAGAGTCGATTGACGCAAGGTCTTCCGTATCGAGCATTGCGACCTCAAGACCTTTATCAGATTTCTTATATGCAATGATAGAGTGCGTACGTGCAATTGGCTCCGGAATAAGTGAGAGTATATCCATAGGAATCTTGCTATCCTTGAGATTAACAAATGGGATACCCAGTATGTAGGCCTTGATGCGACGTAGAGCGTCTTCGGTGAGATGCCCACGCGCAATGAGAATATCACCAATGGATTGTTTGCGTTTCTTCGCTTCATCATCAGCACCATCAATATCTTTGCGTGATACCAAACCCGAGTCAAGAATAAATTCTTTTAGTTCTTTTTCAGAAACCTGCATTATATGAGAAGTATACCGCGTCGCACACTACATTTAATAGTGTTACGGGAGGGCGCGTGGAAAACAATTTCATCAGTTTTAGTATGTGTCTAATTTTCTTTACAAAACATCTTGCTATATAATGTCTGGTAATGGCAATGACATACGAAGATTTACGTGAGCAGCTTACTTGGGCACCATCGTTGGATGGAAAACTTCCGGGCACTTATTCCCACACGGTTTTGGGTGGTATGGGTGGCTCTGCACTTGGTGCATATGCAGCACGTTTTCTTGACCCAACTATTTCACTCTCGGCACATCGTGATTATGACCTGCCTGAGCAAATTACACCCGACACACTTTATATTGCCGTTTCTTATTCTGGTAACACTGCGGAAACGCTTTCTTTTGCACGCGCTGCTTGCGAGCACCAACTTCCACTCGTGGTTATAACTTCTGGTGGTGAACTTGCCGAGTTTGCACATAAAAAGAACATACCTTTTATATTGGTGCCAACGGGGCTTCCACCACGCAATGCACTGTTTTACTTCTTACGCGCTTTATTTTCACTATTGAATAGAGCTGACCTTTCCGATGCTCTCTCTACGGTCACATTTAATGCTGATGATATAAAAACACGAGCATCTTTGCTTGGTCGCGAGCTTTCCGATACATTGCCGATTTTTTATACATCTCGCAAAAATGGGTTTCTTGCATATTATGCAAAGATTAGTTTTAACGAAACGGGAAAAACACCGGCCTATGCAAATCTATTCTCGGAATTTAATCATAACGAGATGCAGTCGTTTGATAAAGATGCACCTAAACGTGTTATGGATACCATACGTTTCGTAATACTGCGCGATACCAGTGATGATGCACGTGTAACGCGTCGTATGGATGTGTTTACAGAGCTTATGACTGAGCGCGGGCGCACGGTAATTCCAGTTGAAATAGCAGGCGAAACACGCGCAGCACAACTTGTACGAGAAAGTCTTTACTTGGAACTTGCTGCAACGACCATTGCACAATCTCGTGGTATTAATCCAGATACCACACCGCTTATTGAAGATTTTAAAAAACGCTTATGAGCAAAATTGTTTTTGATATTGGCGGGTCAAACTTACGAGTTGCTCACGTGGAGTCAGGATCAATAGGAGCGGAGAAAATAATGCCCACACCGAAAAATCCAAAGGATGCTCTTGCAGTATTTATTGAGTCTATCGAACAGGTGACAGGTGGAGAAAAGGTGACCGCAATTGCCGGCGGAATAGCTGGGGTTATTGATAATTTTGGAACTGTATTAAAATCACCGAACCTGCCTGAATGGAAAGATTTTCCTCTTGCGAAACTTTTTGCTGAACATTTTTCCATACCCGTTACAGTGCGTAATGATGCAGAAATGGCCGGACTCGGCGAGGCGTGTTATGGCGCAGGGTCAAACCACTCTATCGTTGCCTATTTGGGCATTGGTACTGGTGTTGGTGGTACACGCATAGTTGGGCGTATGCCAACACCACACATATTTGGTTTTGAGCCCGGGCAACAAATACTGGACACTGTAAACAAAACAACACTTGAATCACTTATAGGTGGAGCATCTCTTACCAAAAAATATAATTTACAGGCATGTGATTTGCCGCGCAGTGTGTGGAATGAGCTTACATCGGTTTTCGCCGCGGGAATAATGAACACAATCGTACACTGGTCACCAGACGTGGTGGTACTTGGTGGATCGCTTATGAATGAAGATAATGGATTTCGTGTGGGAGATATTACCGACGCACTTGAAAAGCTCCCCTCCATATATCTAAAGCTTCCACCACTGTTGCGAGCTAGACTCGGGGATAAATCGGGTCTTTATGGCGCATTGGCAACCTTGAATTAAAAGAGGACAGATATCTTTTGGGAGAAATACGGCACAAAGGCAACAAAGAACGCTTTTGATATCTCAAGACCCGCACTGTACCGATGGAAGAAAGCACTGAAAGCGAGAAGTTGGTGGACTGGCTCATCTGGTACGACACAATATTAACAACCGAGGACTGCCATATGTGGT
>QIHV01000030.1 GCA_003229135.1 Candidatus Kaiserbacteria bacterium
AGTGTCCGTTAATACAAATGAGGAGCCGGAGTGTGCAATTTCATTTCGTACTTTGTGCGCTTCCCACGCATCATTCAATGTGTTAAATCCAGATGGCTCAACAAGTTTAAGCTGCTCACCGATTGACGTACCAGAATAACCTTGACGTGTAAGAATCTCGCCGAGCATAATGTCCGCTTCAATGATGGCTTGTCGCCAGTCACTCATACTTGTGCTATCCATAAGATTTTTTACTTGTTGCCAACGTGAGTTTACTTTGTGAGTATTATCATCATTAGAAACAGGAAATGGTGCGTACAGGGCAATTTCACGACGACGTACATCAAATGTTTGTAAGATGGAATAAGTAATGACGACAAGTGCTGCCAAAGCAATGAGTAGCCCGACTACTGTAACTATCTGCCACACAATAATCATATACGGACGTATTACATCAAATGGTATATATGAATGAAATATCGCATCGTAAATGATACGAAACACATATTCTACGTTAAGTGAGACGTTGGGGCTGGTACCAAGCATTGTATACATAGTATACCGCGCGTGGTGTGTGTTTCTACAACAAAATGATAATTGATGGGTATAGTGAGCTATTTATACGTGTATATTTTCGATTGCCATACCAGCAGCAAATAACACATTTTCAGCTTGGTACGGTGCAGTAAAATGCATACCGACAGGAAGCTTTGTGCCGTCACGATCTACCATACCCATAGGTACCGAAAGTGCTGGCATACCAGTAATGTTTGCAGGTGCCGTAAATAAGTCCTCTAGATACATAGAGATCGGATCGTTTCTTTCGCCTCTGCGAAATGCCGATGATGGTGAGGTTGGTACAGCAATAACATCTGTCTGTTTAAAAGCTGCAAGATATTCATTTGCAAGAACAGCACGTGCCGCGTGAGCTTTACGATAATATGCATCAATGTAACCTGATGAAAGTACAAAAGTACCAAGCAAAATACGTCTGCGCACTTCCGGTCCAAATCCTTGTGAGCGTGTTTTAAGATAATCATCCAGAAGAGTTTCCCCACACTTTGCAAGACCGTAACGCATACCATCAAGGCGCGAAAGGTTCGTTGACGCTTCTGCGGGCATAATTACGTAATACACGGCAAGTGCATAAGCACTTGTTGGCAAATTAATATCAATTATATGATGTCCGGCAGCATCAAGCGCCGTAAGTTTTTCATTAAAATGTGCAAGCACATCGGCATCAACACCCTTTTCAAGAAGAGCGCGAGGAACACCAATACGAAGTTTGTTCGGTACTTTTTTGAAGGGATAAAGTTCTTTTGGAATTGTTGTCGCATCGCGTACATCACGCCCCGAAATTGTATTAAAAAGTATCTGTGAACCAGCGACTGTTTTGGTTAAGGAGCCGATTTGGTCAAGTGATGAACCAAGCGCTATGAGTCCATAGCGCGAAACCGCACCATACGTTGGCTTTAGCCCAACAAGACCACAAAATGATGCCGGCTGTCTGATTGAACCCCCCGTATCAGAACCGAGTGCGGCTATTGCCATATTCGCCGATACCGCAGCTGCGGAACCACCCGATGAACCGCCAGGGACACGCTCTTTATCGTACGGATTTCTTGTAGTTCCAAATGCCGAATTTTCGGTTGAGCTTCCCATTGCAAACTCATCCATATTTGTACGCCCAAGGAAAAGCGCCCCTGCGTCTTGCAGCTTTTCTATAACTGTTGCCGTGTACGACGCACGATAATTTTCAAGCATCTTTGATGCAGCGCTGGCAATCTTTCCCTTGATAAGAATATTATCTTTTACAGCTAATGGTATACCGCAAAGAAGTGGCGCAGCATCACCTTCAGAATCAATACGCTTTTGTGCAGAAGCGATATCGACATCGTTTGCGTCAAAAAGCTCAAGATAAGCAAAAATATCTTTATTTTTAGCTATTGCAATGGCGGCTGTTGCATCCCAGAGCTCACGCACAGAAAATTTGTGTACGCGTAATGCTCGTGCAGCTTCGGTTATAGTAAGCTCATTGATATTACTCATACTAAAGAATTTTCTTTACTGAAAGCAATTTACCTTTTTTATGCGGAAATGCCGAAGTAATGGTTTTGGTATTTGTGCCTACTGGTGTTGGCTCACCATCTTCACGAAATACATTATGCAGAGGTGGCACCACGGGTGTAGAGTCCATAAAAATGGGAAGTTTTTCCAGCTGTCCTATATATTCAAGGATACCATCAAACTCTTTTACAAATGTATCAAGCTCTGCCTCCGGTACGGAAAGGCGTGCAAGTGAGGCGAGATGTTTAACGTCATCAATAGTTATCATAAATGCTACTGTATCACAATCCCAGACGAGTACGGAATAATTTTTCAGAAAGTGTCGGTATACCAAGCGTACGTGCTTTCGCCAATTTACTGCCGGCTTCCCTACCGGCTATTACAAGTGATGTTTTATTTGATACTGAACCAGATATGGTTCCGCCAGCATTACGCACTGCATTTTGTGCTTCTTCACGTGAAAAGCTTTCAAGTGACCCAGTAACAACAACTATTTCACCAAAGAAAGCTCCTACTGATGGTGCCGCATTAATTTTTGTAATAATGAGATGTTTGGTCAGGCGCGCCACAAGTGCTCTGTTTCCACTATCGGAAAACCACTCTGCAGCAGATTGTGCAATGATACTGCCAACTCCATTTATCTCGGCAAGTGACATTTTTGGTGCTTTTTGTAAAGCGCCAAGTGTCGTAAACTTCTGTGCAAGAATACGCGCAACCTCTTCACCAATGTGCGGAATTGATAACCCCACCAAAAGACGGTCAAGTGATACTTTTCGCGCATTACCCACTGCAGCGATTATATTGCGCGCGGAAATTTCTTGAAAATTCGGTAATGCCAGAAGCTCATCCTCAGTAAGCTCAAAAAAATCATCAAAATCACTTACTAACTCGTGCTTTATGAGCAGTGATACTGTTTTTGTACCAAGTCCGTCAATATCGAGTGCGTGTTTACTTGTAAAGTGTGCGAGCTTGCGCTCCATTTGCGCGTATGACCCACGCATTGCGCAGCGGTGTGCCGCCTCTCCCGCCACCCGTTTAATTGTGCCGTCACCACCACAAAGCTGCGAATGTGTCGGGAACTTCCATACTTTTTCTTTACCGCTACGAAACTCGATGAGCACCTGTACAATTTCAGGGATAATATCTCCCGCCTTTTGCAAAATTACAGTGTCGCCAATACGTATATCTTTTTCATTTATAAAATCTTCGTTATGTAATGTTGCGCGCGCAACGGTACTTCCAGCAATCGACACCGCGCGCAAATGTGCCACTGGAGTAAGCACTCCTGTACGTCCAATTTGCAGTGTGATGTCTTGTACAATCGTTGTAACTTGTTGCGCTGGAAACTTATAAGCGATGGCATAACGCGGCGCTTTCCCAGTATAGCCAAGCGCTTCTTGTTGCGCGCGTTCTTCCACCTTTACCGCAATACCATCAATTTGATAATCTTCTTTTTCTCTGGCAATACCTTGCCATTTTTTCCAATAAGCCATCACCCCATCAATTGTATCAACATGCATTGCATACGGATTGACCGGTAAACCGAGCTTTGCAATATATGCCAACTCATTAGTTTGTGTGTCCGGTAATGGTTTATTTGACTTTACAGCGTCATAACAAAAAAATGCAAGCGGGCGTTGTGCCGCAATGGCGCTATCAAGCTGACGAATTGAGCCGGCTGCGGCATTGCGTGGATTTGCAAAAGGTGGTTCGCCTTTTTTTTCACGCTGAGAATTGAGGTTTGATAAACCTGAACGTGTCATAAATACTTCACCTTCAACGATAATATCAATTGGTTGTTTGAGCTTTTCTGGAATACTAGAAATTGTACGTATATTATGTGTTACATCTTCACCTACAATTCCATCACCACGTGTAGCAGCAAGTACTAATTTACCCCTACTGTACGTGAGTACGACCTTAAGCCCATCAATTTTTAATTCGCAATCATAAGTTGGCACAATGTCATATCCGTATACTTTTAAGAGTGCACGGCGCCCGCGCGCATCAAATGCCCGTAATTCCTCCATATTGAACACGTCATTAAATGACCACTGCTTGACTTGGTGCGTTACTTTAGTAAGTTCTGGCAACACAGTACCTGATACATATTGTGTTGGAGAGTCAGATGTTATTAATTCAGGATACGCTTCTTCCAGTGTCGTAAGCTCATACTTTAAAGAATCAAGCGCTTCCGGTGATATCGGCGATTCGTCGTGTTTGTGGTAGCGTGTACGATATTTCGCAATAGTTTCGCGAAGTTTTTTGGCACGAGTAGTTATGCGAACGGGAATGGACATAAAGACTTAGCTAATAATTACCGCCATAATGAGTATCAATACCACGTACCGTCACATGATTATTGATTGTACAAGTATTATTGCTATACCCAGTTGCAAATATATAAGTTTCTCCATAAGTACCTTTATAAACACTTACTAAAGCACACGTATTGTCAAAACGTATCTTTGGCAACGTGTAGATTTGCCAGCCATTTTTTGAGGATGGATTAGAAATTGTATAAGCATTATTGTTGCAAGTGAAAGAAGGGGCGCGTGGGTGATATGGCGTATTAAAGAATGCTGCATTATGTTGGTCGGCATAGAGCACACATTCAAGTGCGGAATCAGCAGCATAAAATGCATTTTGCGCTTGTGTTACTGATGAAACCAGTATTATTTGTTTATACCCAAACGAAGCTAACGATAATCCAACAGCCAGTACTACTGACATAAAAATAATAGATATCAAAAGTGCCATACCTGACTCATACGGTCGATAAGGTGTGTGCATATATTTCAAGTAAAACTTCATAAGACTATAGCCATGGTGTTAGGTAATCAGACACACTGGTGCTGTGAATTCCGTGGTCATTCCACCTTACAGTTGATGTGATTTTAATGCCGGGCGAACTTGGGCTTGCTGAAATGGTGCGAGTAAATGATGTTGTTTTATTTCCACCCGCTTTGGTAGTGTACTGACCGGTTACCGTATTTAGATAGAGCTTCCCACACGTAGAGCTAGAGCTCGTACATATGTGCAACTCTGTGGTACTCATACTAAATGGCGAGGCATTTGGTTTACTATAAGTAGATTTACTGGAACTGGTATCAAGAGAACATGGGGTACGTACTGTACATTGTAATATGTCATATTCGAAACTGTTAGTATACTTACTCCACCAAGAATTACATGATGATGGTGCCTCGTAGCAATCTTTCAGATATACCTTGTCACGCAAGGCGCGTGCATATTCGAGCCCTTCCTGAGCAAGGAATGCTGCAGTTGTCTTATCACGTGTAATACCGGCAATAACTATTGTACGCTCGGCGCTCATAAACGGTCCGGTAATAGCAACCATTATGATTGCGATGGCAACAAGTGTTTCAATTAAAGTAAAACCGGAATAAGAAATGTAATTTTTCATGGCATAATACTTACTTTACGCATTGTTGCTCCTGTTTCAATAGAGAATGTTTGCGAAATACTATTTGATTTTACTGCCGGCACAATGCCCTGTACAAGAATTGTTGTAAACATCTGACGCGCTTGAGTGTTTGATGTTGCATTTCTTACATTAAAAATATGTTTATTGAATGTAAGAGTTTTTATTTTCACCAGATTGGCATCTGTTAATGCCTCTGGACTTGCTATACATTTTCCCCCCGACAAGGTCTTTTGTATGGCATGCTTATTATTCAGACTGTAAGTAACAGTACACCCCTGCACATTGATAAATGTAATACTATCCGAAGAATTTCCATTACACACAGCCAGAGAAGTGCAGGAGCCGGTACGGATATTAAGCACCATACTTCCAACAGCGGTAGAAACATTGTCTATTGCATTTGTAGAGGCCCTTACTTCTTTACTCGCATAAATAAGCGAAATGTATGATGCTGATGCAAGCAACATAATAATGCTAAAAATACCCAGTGATACCATTAATTCTATAAGGGTAAACCCGCGCGAACGCCTGGTAGTGGTTGTACTCATAGGTCTGTACACGATGGCTTAACGGAAATAACCCCGATCTGTGTTACGTTTATATATCGATTTCCATCTCCTGCAGAGAGCCGAATACATACTCTGTTGAATCTCTCGCTATTTGCAATGATTATTGCACTCGGATTTGGTCGTACAAAAGTTATGTCAACCTTCGAAAGAGACGGATTATTGGAGCCGGTAGAACAATAAGTAGAGAGCCCTTTGTAAACACACATACCGGTAATTCTGGCATTGTTATTAATCTTAAATTTATGCACTATAATGTCTCTATTGGGAGTATATATACAGTCTCCTATTTTTGTATCCGGTGCATTCTTAATGGAAGATGCCGCAATACTGCACCCTGTTCCGAAAGTATCCGCAAAGAGTACGTAGTTATTTGTGGGTATTGATGATACGTCAATACCATATCCATAATTCGCGGAAGGTTGTTTCGGCACTACTCTTCCTGACACTCCATACGTTTGTGCTTGACGCACCGAAAGTGCAACATCATATGCCGTATTGGAGAGTACCGTTGAGCTGTTAAATGCACGCTGACCACTAATTGTAATTGCAAGTACAACACCAATGATGGCAAGCACTACCAACATTTCAATGAGAGTAAACCCGTATCGTGGCGTAGTAACTTGTGTGCTGCGTGTCATATGATGAGAGTAAAGAGATTCCATCCTGTAAAAAATGCTAGAAGAAATCCAGTAGCAAGAAACGGCGCTAACGGCACTTCAATACCTATTCTATGCCCTGCCGGCGTTTGCGCCAAGATAATTATCCCAATAATTGCACCAATCCAAAATGAATAAACAAAACCAGAAAATGCCACGGCACCGGCAATAAGGGCTAAACCGAATGCAACTGGCGTATCAGCAAGCCCCATCGCTCTACCGCGCGAAACATAATGAATAATTGCAAGTGTGAGTGCAATTCCTGCAGCAATAAGGAATAGTGTGCCAAATGCATACGCATTTGGTGTGCTCACTACACGAAATGACACACTTGCAAAAACAAACAGTAATGAAAATATACCAGGAATTACAGTATGGCGTAAATCATAAAGAACAATCGTACACAGCAACGCCAGTGCAATGAGTAGAAACACAAAGCTTAGTGATATGCCGAGCTGTAAATATGAAAATACAAAAAGTGCACCAAGTGTCGCCTCTGCAAATGTTGAGGATACTGGTACTCGTGAGCCGCATTTGCGACAATGCCCGCGTAGCACCGTCCACGAAACTATTGGTATTAGGTCAACTACTGTTAGTGTTGCGCCGCAAGAACCGCACTGTGAATGACCACTAATCCACGACTCGCCAGTGGAGTAGCGCTCAACCACCACGCCAATGAAGCTGGCGATTATGGCACCAAGAGCAAAAAAGAAAACTGCAAGTACAAGTGTCATATCAAACATATATAACTACAGTGTAACGCACTTTCGGTTATTTTTGCTTTAAAAACACAAAAGCCCTGTACGGGGCTTTTGTTTGTGCATTATCTCTTTTACAGACTATTTACACTTAAACGTTGTTGGTAAGGCTGTAACAATGCCGGTGTAGTCAATGGAGTCTGCGCACCAATATTTATTGATAGAAAGTTTCGCTGCTACCACGTATGCCGTACCGTTTGAACCATATTTACCTATGTGTCCAGAACTATTGGTATAAAGCTGAATGAGTGAGTTGCCTACGGTAGAGTCTCCGACAGCGCCAGCACCAAAGACAGCTACTGCAGTACCGGGAGAACCAGTTTGATTAACTGTACTTGTAAGTACTTTCAGAGCAGAAGCACCATACGAATTACCATTACTACTGTAATCAAGTGCCGCTTGTGTGCGGATAGTAGCAATGTTTGATTTCACTGCAGCATCGCTGCCCTTCTGGCGAGCAGTATTAAGTGATGCGAGTACAACAGATGAAAGAATACCAATAATAGCGATAACGACCAGAAGTTCAATGAGGGTAAAACCGCGCGTGGCGGAGGATTTTGTCTGCATAAGAATGAATTTGATTACGGTCGGAATAAGGCTTGTGAATAAATATTCCGTTAATAACATTGTACGCTATAACGTGGCATTGATAGCGCTGGGTGTGGATAAGTTAAATTAAAATGCCTCTGCAAGATTATAGATTGGAATAAGTACTGCGGCGAGCAAAAAACCAACCCCAAGACCAAGAAGTACAATCATAAGCGGCTCAATAAGGTCAACCAGTGTGTCTACGGCATTTACCACCTCACGTGAATAAAACTTTGAAAGTGTCGTCAAAATACTACTCAATTCACCAGTTTCCTCACCGACACGTATCATTGCCGTCATAATACCCGGGACTTCTTTGTATTTTTCCATAGCTGCGGAAATTGAGGAGCCACCCTTAACTGCCTCTCCAGTTTGCCGCAATATATCCGAATATACTGCATTATCAACTATATCAGCGGTAATATTTATCATTTCCACAACTGGAACACCCGATAGAAGCATTGTTGAGAAATTGTCGGAAATACGAGAAAGATAGAGTTTTTTATAAAGATTGCCAATATAAGGAACGGAGAGCTTAAATCGGTCAAAAATATAACGCCCGGTTCCAGTTTTCATAGCACGCCAAGCAAACACACCACCAATGATAATTATAATAAGTAAAATAATTCCGTAATGTACTAAAAAGTTTGAAAGTCCAATAATAATTTTTGTATAGAGAGGAATGTGCTGACCTGAATCCACAAGAATCTGACTAATGCGTGGAATGACCAACGTTAGCATAAGTGCCATAACCGCAAAGAACGTAGCAACCACAAATGCCGGATAAATAAGTGCGTTCTCTGCCTTACTTACGACGGCATAGGTGCGGTCTAGATAGTCGGCGAGATAGCTAAACGTGTTGGAAAGACGCCCAGACTCTTCTCCTGCACGTACCATATTTGTATAAAATTTTCCAAACACTTTCGGATGACGCTCAAATGCCTTGGAAAGGGCGCTTCCACCTTGGATATCATCGGCAACTTGCGTAAGAGTATCGGCGAGAAGTTTATTATCGACCTCGGCAGCAAGAAGACGAAATACTCGCAGTGCCGATACTTGTGCTTCAAATAATGTCGCAATTTGTCTAGATAAAATGACAACCTCCTTATTTGAAACATGAGCAAATATCGTAAGTTGCATCGATAGAATAGACCCCTTATTTGCAGGAGTAATTGAAGAGATAATTAGCTCACGACGTTGCAGTGCTGATACGGCAGCATCCATTGACAATGCATCAACTGTGCCTTCTCGTTCATGTCCATCTTTATCAAGTGCGCGATAAGTAAAAAGCATATAGATAATTATAGATAACTCTCAAATATTTTAGCATCAAACACGTGTTCGTAGGCATGCTCAATGGTAATTTCACCCTTACGCACAAGTTCTGAAAGAGTGCGGTCCATATCCACCATACCTTCTTGTGAAGATGTCTGAATAATGGTTGATATTTCATGAGTGCGCCCTTCACGTATTACATTTGCAACCGCGCTATTATTAAGTAAGAGCTCATACGCAGGAATGAGTCCTCCGGAGATGCGCGGTACCAAACGCTGCGAAAAAATGCCAACCAGAGAGCCCGCAAGCTGCACTCGTACCTGGTCTTGCTGATTTGACGGGAACATATCAATAATACGGTCAATAGTCTGTGCGGCATTGTTGGTGTGAAGTGTGGAAAATACTAAATGACCGGTTTCTGCGGCAGTTACAGCAGAGGAAATTGTTTCTTGGTCACGCATTTCGCCAACCATAATTACATTTACATCTTCACGAAAGGCCGCCTGAAGTGCGGTATGAAAATCCGGTGTATCAACATGTACTTCACGTTGATGAATAAGTGATTTTTTTTCTTCAAAAATATATTCAATCGGATCTTCAATTGTGATTATGTGTTCTGCACGTGTTTCATTTATGCGTTCAATGAGAGCTGTAAGTGTTGTTGACTTCCCCTGCCCAACAGGACCAACAACCACAAAAAATCCCTGAACATGCTGTGAAAAGACATCTAGAATAGGTGGCAAATTTAAGTCTGCGAAATCTCGAACCTTGTGTTGAATGAGACGCATCGCAATTGTAGATGCACCCTGAGTAATATATCCATTAACACGAAATCTTCCTTTTTGTTCGTGTGCGTACGAAAAATCAATTGATTGGTTTTTTTCAAATTCCTCCGAGCGACTTTCAGGAAGAATACTTTTAAGCATTGTCGTAACATCGTCGACCGAGAATATCGGCTGATGCGTTATCGGAACTAAAGAGCCAGCGATACGGATTATCGGATGCTGCCCTGCTGTAATGTGTAAGTCAGAACCCCCTTCGGAAATAACAATATCTAGCAGGTCTGTAATTTGTGGTATTGAGGAGCTCATGGAGTAGTTTTGGCTGTTATTATTTCAATAGTTTTATCAAGTACCTCAGACGGAATTGCTGATGCTTTCACAATATAACCATCTACGGCAAATTGTTTTGCTTGCTTTATATCAGAATCTTGACCTTGATTTGACAATACTATTAGTTTTGACCCTTTTGCAAGGTTCTCTTTTCGTATGATTTCAAGTATTTGGAACCCATCCATAGATGGCATAACAATGTCGAGAATAATGGCATCTGCTTTTGATTTCTTACGTAGTGATGCAAGCAGCTCATCACCCGAACGAAAAGCCGTCACGTTGTGTCCCGCCTTACGAAACTTAAGGGTATACATATCGAGTAGAAACTGGTCGTCATCAACAAGAAAGATAGTGTAAGGTGTATTCATAAAAAATTAATCTTCTGTTTTTTTACTTTCAGAAACAATGTTACCACCGAGTGTATTGATTTCCTCAAACGGAATGTCTCCTGTGAGTGCTTTAATAATAGCATCCTCGTGTACTGTAAGCATACCTTTTTGTCGTGATGTTGCGTATATTTTCTCTACCGTTGGTTCAGTCAATACAATATGTTCAAGGTCTTTATCCATACGTAATATTTCAAAAACACCAGTACGCCCCTCGGTTCCCGATGGAGATTCTGGTATGGATACCGCATGAAAAAATTCTTTAAATTGTGGTATCTCCGTACGAAATGACTCTGGCAAATCAGCGAACTCTTTTTCAAGAAAGAGACGCATACTATCACTCACCGGGAACGGTTTACCGGAATGTGGATATAACTTTCGAACTAGACGCTGCCCAACCACAGCAATTAACGTTGGCGCGATAAGGTACGGGTCAACACCCATATTGATAAGGCGCGGAATTGTATCAGCAGCCGTATTGGTGTGAATGGTTGAAAATACAAGGTGACCGGTGAGTGCTGCCTGTACAGCAAGTTGTGCGGTTTCTTTATCACGAATTTCACCTACCATAATTATGTCTGGGTCCTGACGTAAAATGGAACGCAGCCCTGTTGCAAATGTATAACCGATTTCCGGGTGTACTTGTGATTGCGCCACACCGCTGATGTTGTATTCTACTGGGTCTTCAAGCGATACAACATTCTTCGTTTCGCGATCGAGACCAGAGAGCATAGCAAAAAGTGTCGTTGATTTACCGGAACCGGTTGGTCCTGAAATAAGTATAATGCCGTAAGGTCGCTGAATAACTTCATGTATAGTTTCAAGATTATGTCCTGTAAGACCAAGTGAAGTAAGCGTCACTTTCGATTTTGTCTGATCAAGAATACGCATCACCACTTTTTCACCATACTGTGTTGGAAAGGTGGAAACACGAAAGTCTATACGGTGCCCGCTTACGGTTGCCGAAAAACGACCATCTTGTGGTTTGCGTTTTTCATCCAGTCGCATTTGGGACAAGATTTTAATACGTGCTACAACGGCAAGGTGCACTTTAGATGGCAGCTCAAGAGAGGTGTGTAAATCACCGTCCATTCTGAAACGAACACGTGTTTTTTTGGGTATTGGCTCAATGTGTACATCTGATGCATTTCCTTCTACTGCATACCGTAAAATAGTTGCCACAATTTTAGTAACAGGTGCGTCATCTTTTATATTTGATTCTTGTGATGCCGGCTTAGACGCAGATATATCACGTTCAAGTTTATGCTGCGCGCTACCAGATTCTGTTTCAAACTCTGATAGCGCTTCCCCAACCTCTCCCGTAAGATTTTGGTACTCGTCGAGTACACTTTTAAAAGCAGTATCTGATATTACATACAATTTATACGGCATACCAAGTTGTGCCGAAATGAACCGAAGCGCATCAACCGCTTCGATATCGTCCGGATCAGCAATGCCAACTTCAAGTACGCCATCAGCGACATCAAGTGGAACAAACTGATAATGTTGTGCCGATTCTTCAGGAATATATTTTAGTATTTCAGTAGGTACTCGGGTACTCCCAAGTATTCTATATGGTAAATGATAGTAGTCTCCAACAGCGGCAAGTACTTTTTCAGCTGTTAAATCACGCTTATTTAAAATTGACTCTATCGGTATCTTCTCAGTACGTGATTGTGTCTCAATCTCCGTACGGTCAGATTGGCTAATAGCATTTTGCTTGACCAGTATTTCAAGAATATTCATAGGCACATTAGGGGTGCCGACTAAATCGGTGCAAACGGATTTGTACGACCTGTCGGCTCAAATACAATTGGAGCGCTGATATTTTTGAGCGCAATAAATCGTGGGTCTGAAAATACACCAGTATCAAACGTAAGTGAGGTTAATTGAGAAGAAATTGACCGCATTTGTATATTGGAAGAGCTTGGTGCACTTGATGTTGTGAGTGGGCGCGCGGTGGTACTTGTGCCAACGACGTAGAAATACCCCAAAATAAGAATGGCTATAATTGCAATACCAGTTACAACGAAAGTTGTGATTGAATTTTTGTTCATAGGCGTGAAGTTGCGGATGTTGTGGTTGCGGTCAACACTGATGGCAGCCAGTATACGCGCATTGTTATTTTATAGGAAAGATTATTTACACCGTTGGCATTAGTACTGCCCGTTACATTACTATTTTTTATAACTATGTTGGTAACGTCAATAAGTCGTAAGCTTAGCTCAATACCATTTAGGAATTGCCGAAAGCTGTTATATGTGCCGATACCGGAAACTGTAAGATTTTCCGAGTGATATGGTACAGCTGATGTTTTATTTGTTGTTTGCTGTGTGTTAGTTTCATTCCCCACGTCAAAATTATAAAGATAGAAACCGTCTTGCTGTGCAAGTGAGTTTAAATTAAGAATAAGTTGTACATTATTATTTGTATTTGGCAGCACTAGCGCAACACGTGATAGGTCTTTCCCAGAGATTTGATTGAGCTGTTGTTCAAGCTCTGTTTGTTTTGCCACATATGTCGTTGCTGAAACGATATTTGTATTTTCAGTTGTGATTTGGTTTTGAAGTGATGTAATTGGACCGGTATACGTTGGTTTAATATATCCAAAGAATAATACTATTCCTACGATAATTCCTATATATGCAAAAAGTCGTGCGCTCATGGTTTTGAGGTGGTTACGTTGTTTTTAGTACCGGTTGTGGAAGTGGTTGTGGTTGCTATCGTGGAAGTGGTTGTGGCTGTTTGAATTGTTGTCTTCGGGACAGTATTTGCAGCAATGATAGCGGAGAAATTCTGAACCAGTGTGTTACTAAGTGTAGTTTTGAACTGGAACCCAACGGTACCATTCTTTTTAAGTGAGAACCCTGAAAAGACTGTACCGGAAAGATTATTATTACTCTTTAGTTCTATCGCCTGTGCTGTAAGTGCCTGAAAATCCGCAGCAATACCGTTAACGTGTAATGTTGCCGGTTTCCCA
>QIHV01000013.1 GCA_003229135.1 Candidatus Kaiserbacteria bacterium
GGACGTTTTGATGGTATTGCTCTTCGTGTTCCAGTTATTGCTGGTTCAATTGCAGACATTACTTTCATTGCAAAGAAAGAAACAAGTATTGAAGAGGTTAATGCTGCGCTCACCGCTGCCGCAAAAACAGACCGTTGGCAAGGGCTTTTCGTAGTTACCACAGAGCCTATTGTTTCCAGCGATATTGTTGGTCAGCCATTTGCCGCCATCGCCGACTTGCCCATGACTCGTGTTGTTGGTGGCAAATTGGTAAAGGTACTTGCGTGGTACGACAACGAAATGGGTTACACTGAATCACTCGTGCGCCATGTCATCGAATCAGGGAACGTCTAAAGTATATATTGCATCGGACCACGCAGGGTTCGCGCTGAAGCAATTTCTTGTTTCGTCACTAACGAAGCACGAGTATCTTGTGGAAGATATGGGTGCACAGAGCTTCTCTCCACAAGATGATTATCCCGATTTTATCACTCCTTGCGCACAGAAGATTGTACAGGAGAGTGTACGTGGTGGTGACGTTACCGCACACACTTTCGGTATTGTCATAGGAGGAAGCGGACAGGGGGAAGCAATGGCAGCAAATCGTGTCGATGGTGCACGTGCTGCGGTCTTTTACGGCGGTGTACGTGCAGTGAATACCGTAGATGTCTCAGGTACTGTTGCAACAGATACACTCGACATCGTACGTCTTGCTCGTCTTCACAATGATGCCAATATTCTTTCGCTTGGTGCACGATTTCTCTCGGAAGAAGAAGCTCTCCGTGCTGTACTTCTTTTCCTTGAAACAGAGTTCTCCCAAGATCCACGCCACGCTCGCCGTCTCGAGAAATTTTAACCGTCTCTATGAGCACTATTATTCCAGCAATTCTAGTAACAACGCGCAAGGAGCTTGAGATAAAACTCTCTCGACTTAACGGACTAGCAGATACGGTACAAATTGATGTGGTAGATGGAAAATTTGCGACACCTTCTACATGGCCCTACATCAACAACAAGCATGAGCTGGAAGAGATGCAGCGACATAACGAGATGTTTCCTTACAGCGACCAGTTTTGTCTCGAGGCAGACCTTATGGTGTCTTCACCAGAGGAGATAGCAACACAGTGGGTGGCAGCAGGTATCTCACGAGTGGTGATACATGCGCGAAGTGTACAGGATTTACCATCAGTATTTAAAAAGCTCTCAGAGAAATTAGGATACGAAAAAGATTTCATTCCAGATATGCTGTCATTTGGTGTTGCCTTAAATGTGGGAGACGATGTCACTCTGCTTGAGCCCGTCCTTGGACAAATGAACTACGTACAGTTCATGGGCATTAAACATATAGGAGTTCAGGGTGAGCCATTTGATACTGGTGTACTTTCCGCTATCAAGACTTTTTCACAGCGCTATCCTCACATACCTATTCAAGTAGATGGAGGAGTTTCTCTCAAAACAGCTCCAGCACTTCTTGATGCTGGTGTGAGTCGGCTTGTTATAGGCTCGGCAATTTGGAATAGTCACGATGTCGCTTCGCGCATAGAAGAATTCAAAGCTCTTACATTACAATACTAAATCTATGAATAATAAATAAGTAAAGATAATTTGCGCACTGCAAATATGCATAATGTAGCAACCTTACGTGGTATTATTTTAAGTAAGAATCATATTTATATGCACCCAACTGATCAAGATATTATCGTACTTGAGAAAAAAGCCGAAGAAATTCGTGAGACTATCATTGAAATGTTAGTGGCGGCAGGGAGTGGTCATACTGCGGGTTCTCTTGATATGGCGGATATCTTTACAGCACTCTATTTTCACATTCTTAAACATGACCCAAATAATCCAGAGTGGGAAGAACGTGACCGTTTAATCTTATCTAATGGGCACATTGTACCTGTACGTTATGCGACAATGGCGCACGCTGGATATTTCCCAGTAAAAGAATGTCTTACTTTACGAAAGTTTGGCAGTCGACTCCAAGGACACCCAGAACGTTTGCGACTTCCTGGACTGGAAAATACCTCAGGACCTCTCGGTGAGGGTCTTTCGCAAGCTGCTGGTATTGCCTATGCAAATATTATGGACGGGAAGAAGAATCGTATATTTGTATGTATGGGCGATGGTGAGCAAGACGAAGGAAATGTGTGGGAAGCAGTAATGTTTGCAGGAAAATATGCACTATCAAGTATTACTGCAATTATCGACCGAAATAATATCCAAATTGATGGTATGACTGAAGATATTATGCCGCTTGAGTCACTGCGTGCAAAATATGAGGCATTTAACTGGCACGTAATTGAAGTAAACGGGCACGATATTGCAGAATTTATTATGGCTACTGAAGAAGCACGAGCAATTTATGAAAAGCCGGTACTCATTCTTGCACATACAATAGCCGGTAAAGGTATCCCTGAAATTGAATTTGATTACCATTGGCACGGTAAGCCGCCAACAAAAGACGAAGCAAGGCACTTCTTAAAAGAACTACGTAGTGCCAACGGTCGTGTACCAAATGAATATGCTTAATAAAAATGCACATTTAGTTGAGAATCTTTTTGATTCTAATATAACAAAAAAACCAACACGAGATGGTTTTGGTAGTGGTGTAGTGGAAGCAGGGAGGGCAAATTCAAATGTTGTTGTACTTTGTGCAGACCTTTCAGAGAGTACTCGTGCACAGTGGTTTGAGAAAGAGTTTCCAGAGCGTTTTGTAGAGGTTGGTATTGCCGAGCAAAATATGGCGGCTCTCGCTGCCGGTTTTTTTGCTGCGGGGAAAGTACCGTTTATTGCTTCGTATGCGGCATTTAATCCGGGCCGTAACTACGAACAAATTCGTACAACCATTGCCCTTAATGAATCCAATGTAAAAGTATGCGGTATGCATGCTGGAGTTTCCGTTGGCCCTGATGGGGCCACACACCAGATGCTTGAGGACCTTGGGCTTATGCGTATGCTCCCGCACATGACAGTAATAAATCCAGCAGATGCCATCGAAGCGCACAAGGCGGTCATTGCCGCTGCGGCAATGACCGGTCCGGTATACTTACGCTTTGCACGCAGTGCCTCGCCAGTATTCACTACTGATGAAACACCGTTTGAAATAGGTAAGGCACTCACTCTATGGGAAAGTGAAAAGCCGCAGGTGGCAATTCTTGCAACGGGACCAATGAGTTACAGAGCAGTTACGGCAGCCTCAGCTCTTGAATCAGAAGGTATCGGCTCTATTGTTCTTAATATACATACAATCAAGCCTCTTGATAATAAAGCAGTTATAGAGGCGGCACGACGTACCGGGAATGTAATTACCGTGGAGGAACACCAGGCAGCTGGTGGTTTTGGTAGTGCCATCGCGGAGCTTTTAGTTCGCGAATATCCAGTACCAATGCGTATTATGGGTATTCAAGATGTATTTGGTCAATCTGGAGAGCCGGATGAGCTTTTGGAATATTACGGTTTGGGTGCTCCGCATATCAAAGATGTTGCGCGTGCCTTTTTGGAAAAACATTAATTTTTAGTATAGTTTTAATATTTATGTCGCGACAAAGAATAAATACATATTTTGCCATACTCATAACTGCTCTTGTCGGGGTTGGTGCAGTACTCATAATTATGTATGTTGCTAATACAAAATCATTTGGTAACTACACCAAACACAATATCGCGACTTCCACATCATCAGTTTTTCATAAATAATGGGTAAGGTCATCTTTTCAAAATTTTATCGGTTTTATATAAATACAAACACACAATCGTACTTGTTGCCCGATTGTGTGTTTGTCAAATCGATGCGTATCCTATTTTACAGAACACTAACTTTGTACCCATCAGGTACATTTTTCAAGTATGTTTCAAGTGCCTGACGCGTTAGTAGTCCTTTCTGAGCTCCAAGTTGCTGTACTACTGACATTGAGTTAATTGGTCCCCAGAGCATAGCTTCGTGAAGTGGTTTGCCAAG
This sequence comes from Candidatus Kaiserbacteria bacterium, assembly GCA_003229135.1. GTDB lineage: Bacteria > Patescibacteriota > Minisyncoccia > Phycocordibacterales > Phycocordibacteraceae > C7867-001. Next base: position 3,941 of record QIHV01000013.1, read on the forward strand.
TGCAAGTGCTATACCAAATGTTGATGTAAAAGCATCACCGGCACCTGTTCGGTCAACGGGTGGGCGTGGGTCAGGATACATTGGCACGGTAAGTATTTGTTCGCCATCAAATACAAAAGCCCCGTTAGGTCCATCGGTAATTAGTGCAATCTTTGGTCCAAGTGCGCGCATATCTCGCAGTAAATTTTTGATATCATCCTCTCCGCGCTCCAAAATACGCTCCGCTTCTTCTTTATTACATGCGACTATTTCAGTATTTTTATACAAGGGCGCCATTGCATCTTTACCAACCTCAATTTGAAAAGTGCCGGGTTGAAAAATGAGCTTTGTTTGGGGGTGTCGCGGAAGCCACTCAGCAAGTGCTTCGTGAATTAAGTGTGCCGTAGGCGCAAGTGAAGAAAGATAAATATACTTAGGTGCTACGAGCTCGGGGAAATGATATGGAAACTCATTATGTTTGATTAAAATAGTACGCTCTGCATGGAACCAGAGCACATAATGAGCATTGGTTGGGACTTCTTTACTCCGTGATATGAAATCTCCATTAATACCTTCCCGCACGAGAACATCCATACAATCATCTCCCAAGCGGTCAGTCCCCATCCATGTCATAAGTCCCGTTGAAAGACCCAGACGCGCTGCGGATACGGCAGCATTTGGACTATTGCCTACGGCACTAATTGGAGTTGATGATTCAAATGGTATTTTATCACCCCAATTCATGGAAATGGTACACTCCTCATTATCAATATCACAATGTACCTCCGCCTCTTCTAAACGAATAAAATTATCAACGACAATATCACCGATAGCAAGAAAATCAAGAGTCTTCATATAAAAAGTGTAACATTTAAAAATAATATGCACGGTACATATTGATAGATGTTGTGCATAACATACTTACGTTCGTGATATAATTGTTATATGAATGACCTACATGAAATTGCATCCTTATTAGTTGCTCACGGCAAAGGTCTACTCGCCGCGGACGAAAGTGTACATTCTGCTGACAAACGTCTGACGGCAAACGGTATCGAACCAAGTGAAGAAATGCGCCGCAAATATCGTGACCTCTTTTTATCAACTCCCGGCATAGAAAAATATCTTTCCGGTATAATTCTTTTTGAAGAAACACTTCTACAAAAAGCAGACAACGGAACATTGTTTCCACAATTATTAACACAGCACAACATATTGCCAATTATTAAAGTGGACCAAGGTGTCGAACCACTTCCCGAAAGTCCGGATGAAACTATTACAAGCGGACTTATCGGACTACCTGAGCGGTTGGCGAAGTATCGTGAGTGTGGCGCACGGTCTACAAAATGGAGGGCTGTCATTCGAATTGACGGTGATCGCTTTCCGACATCTCAGGCAATTGCAGAAAATGCAAAAAGACTTGCTTCGTATGCCTATATGGTGCAAGAAGCTGGTATGGTACCAATCCTAGAACCAGAAGTACTTCTGGAAGGGAATCACAGTCGTTTGCGTGCACAGGCGGTCATTGAGGAAACACTCCGTGCCGTTTACACAGCTGTCGACGACCAATCAGTTGATCGTAAAGCGCTCATTTTGAAAACCTCAATGGCACTTTCTGGAAGTGAGAGTGGTAAAACTGATACACCACAGGAAGTTGCAGAAAGTACCATGAAGGCGCTCCTTGCCACCGTGCCGCGCGACGTGCCCGGCATTGTATTTCTTTCGGGCGGGCAGGCAGCAGACCAAGCAACTGATAATTTGCGTGCGATAACGCAACTTGCACACACTGAAAAGGCTCCATGGCCACTCACTTTCTCATATGCACGCGCACTTCAGGGTGAAGCACTAGCACTGTGGAAGGGTAGTGAAGATAACGTATCTTCGGCACGTGCGGCATTTCTATCACGTCTACAAAAAGTGTCGGATGCGGCAAGCATTTAAAACTAAATATTTTTTACAATAAGTAGTGGTTTAAAAAACTGAAGCCCTTCAAGTATCAGTTGAAGGGCTTGTAAGTACCAGTACACTATTGAAAAAACCGGTTTGCAAATTTGATATAATTGTCGCACTCTTTAATAAATTTTACGAGGGCACACAATCCATCTTGTGTATCAATTGTATAAAGGTCAACTGTGTGGCACTCAAAAGATGGTTTCCTTAGGTCACCCCCTTTATATACTTCATCCGCCCACTCATCATCAAATTTTTTGGCGCGGTGTTTTGGCACTCCCTTTCCGTGTGGTGCCTCAGCCATCCATCTGTGCGCCGTACGCCAGAAAGTCCAGCTTCCAATCCTGCCAACGAGCTGACCGAATGTTCCAACCGGTGGATGTAACATGCCCGGGACTTCTCCTATTGCAACAGCCTTAATGCCGGCAGTTTCGAGTTCCTTACGAATGATAATGTCACATTCACACGTATTTTCTTCAAAATACTCAAGATATTTCATAGCCAATACCTCCTTATAAGTACTGTAAAAAACAATCAATCAACAACATAGTATTTATTACTACTTATGTCAAAAGTTTGAAGCAATATACACATACAGCTAGCCATATTTGCACTCTCAAAAGAGACAGATAAATGTAATAGAAATACTGACTAGAGATTAAATTTATTAAAACAGATAAGGTAGATCTATCCAAAGTTTATACACAAGTAACTTGCTTTTTTTGTATTGTAACCGTAGACTATTTTTTATGATATCGCTTACAGTAGAAAAACGAGAAAACCTTGGTAAAAAAATAGCTTCAGCACGTACTGTTGGTATGCTACCCGCAGTTGTATATGGTCCCAAACAGAAGTCAACACCAATCATACTTTCACGCAAAGAGTTTGAACATATTTTTAAAGAAGTCGGAGAATCTTCAGTCATTGAGCTCAAAGGGCTTGATGTGCCACTTCAGGTACTCATTTATGATGTTGATTATGACCCGGTTACCAGTGTAGTACGTCATGTTGATTTTTATGCGACTGAAAAAGGTGCGAAGGTTCAGGTGGCTGTTCCAATTATCTTTATTGGTGAATCACCGGCAATTAAGTCTGGTGCAAGTCTAGTAAAAGTACTCCATGAGATTGAAATTGAGGCTGAAGCTACAAAAATTCCACACGATATAACAGTTGATATTTCTATTTTGAAAAATATTGAGGATCAGATTCGTGTGGGTGATATTACATTTGGCACCGGCGTTAAACCTGTTACAGAGCCTGAAGAGGTGGTGATACTCGTACAAGAAATAAAAGAGGAAGTTATAGATACTCCTGATATGGACGCCATTGCGGTGGAAAAGAAGGGTAAAGAAGAAGAAGAGAACAAGGAAGAAGATACACCTGTAAAATAAATCATATTTATATTTAGATAAAAGAAAGGCCTGCTCTAGCGGGCTTTTCTTTTATCTATTTGTGCTACCATAAACCTCTCAATAATAATGATGCAAACTTGGTATACTACAAATGTATGATGCTCTCTATTAGCGATAAATACCGCCTCGGATGGATAGTTGCTGGAATTTGCATAGTGCTTTTATGGGGCATTGCTGGAACAGTAGTTGCGCAATCATCAGCAGTCATAAGTGTACAAACACGTCGATCACAACTGCAAACACAGCTTTCTTCACTTGAATCACAAATTAATGGTACCCAAAATACACTTAATACACTACATTCTCAACACAAATCACTTCAACGTGATATTGATATTTTTAATGCACAAATCAAAAGGGCACGGCTTCAGGTAAAGGCAACTCAAATTGCTGTTGAGCAGCTTTCCACAAATATATATACACACACAAACACCATCAGCTCACTTACCAAACAGCTTGGAGATGAACAAGAATCACTGGCACAGATACTGCGTCAGACACAAGCAATTGATGCATACTCAGTTGTAGATGTCGCATTATCATCACAGGATGTATCAGAATTTTTTCAAGACCTTGATGCTTTTGCTTCCATAAAGAAAGCACTTAGTATTTCATTTGCAAAAATAACCGATACACGTTCAAGTACTGAAACTGAGAAGCAAGCACTTCAAAGTCAGCTGGCACAACAGGTTCAACTTAGGCAAATTCAAGTACTTGAACAAAGAAAAATTCAAACACAAGAAAGTCAAAAAAAGAATCTTCTAGCAAAAACCAAAGGTAAGGAAAGTACCTATCAGTCATTAATAACATCACAGAAAAAAACAGCTGCACAAATTCGTTCTGAACTATTTACACTTCGTGGCTCTGCAGCAATTCCTTTTGGAGAGGCCTTGCAATATGCGCAAGTAGCACAAAAAGCAACTGGTGTACGTGCTGCGGTTATTCTTGGTGTCTTAAAACAAGAAACCGACCTTGGCCAAAATCTTGGTACGGGTAATTGGAGGGTTGATATGTCTCCACGTCGCGACCAACCAATTTTTGTATATATTACCAAAGTGCTTGGGCTAGACCCGAATTTAATGCCGGTATCCAGGAAACCTTCGTATGGGTGGGGCGGAGCCATGGGTCCGGGACAGTTTATACCTTCAACGTGGGTGTGCTACGGCGGTTTTATAAATGTAAATACTGGCAACTGTTCAAATAGTCGACATACTCTTTCATGGAGTGCTTTTTGGCAAGGCCCGTGGAAATATATTGCAAGTAAAGATCGTGTTCGTAAGCTCCTTGGTAGTAACATACCATCCAATCCTTGGAATAATCAGGTTGCTTTTATGGCAACCGCAATGCTTATGGCTGATAATGGTGCCGGTGCGGGAACACTTTATGCTGAGCGTCTTGCAGCACTACGGTATTTTGCCGGATGGACACACGCCAGAAATCCAGCTTATGCGTTTTATGGTGATGGCGTGATGGGATATGCAAGCGAGTTTCAAAAAATGATTAATCAGTTGAATAATTCATAGGGGTCTGGTATAGTCCGCGTATGAAAAAAGATATTCATCCAGATAACTATCGTCCCGTTGTTTTTGAGGATATATCCTCAGGAGCGCAGTTTATTATAGGTACCACGACACATACTGATGCCGTAACTACGGTAAACGGCAAAGAGTATCCTAAAGTGATTGTGGAAATATCAAGCCAGTCACATCCTTTTTATACTGGTGAGGACCGTACACTTGATAAAACAGGTCGTGTAGAACGCTTCAAACAACGTGTTGCGGCTGCTAAACATAAAAAGGCATAAATATTATAGAATACTACGCCCGCACTTTTGGTGCGGGCGTAGTATTCTAACTGCGTTACAATCTATTTATGGAATACTCACCGGAATTTAAAAAGAAATATGAAACTGCATTTCTTGCAGGAGAATACGAACGCTTACAAAACGAAAAAGAATCTGCACATAATGCGTCAGTGGCAGATCCGGAACTTACTGCGATTGCGGAGGAAGATATTGTGCGTATTTCTGCACGTCAAGAGGAGCTGCTTACAGAGATACAACACATTATTCAGCGTGAAGAAGAAACTGCCGAACTGCCAATGGCAATTGTACTTGAATTTCGTGCTGGAGCAGGCGGTGACGAGGCAACAATTTTTGCAAAGGAACTACGTAATATGTATGAAAAATATGCGCAGTCGCGCGCGTGGCGTGTGCATATAGTTGATGAACTCACACTTGAAATAACAGGTACTGATGCCTACGAAGCACTTCGCTACGAGACCGGTGTGCATCGTGTACAACGTGTACCACTTACTGAAAAATCAGGGCGTATCCACACGTCAACCGCTTCAATTGCGGCAATGCCAATTCATGCAAAACCAACTATAGTTATAAATCCAGCTGACTTGGATATGGAATTTTCACGCTCTGGAGGTGCCGGTGGACAAAATGTAAATAAAGTAGAAACAGCCGTACGTCTCATACACAAACCGACAGGTATTGATGTCCGGTCTTCTTCGGAACGCTCTCAACAAGCAAATCGTGAAAAGGCACTACAAATTCTTACTGCAAAAATTGAACATTTTACTGAAGAAAAAGAAGCAAAAAAATATGCTGCAAAGCGTAAGGCGCAAATTGGTACGGGTGACCGCTCTGAAAAGATTCGTACTTATAATTATTTACAAGATAGAGTAACAGACCATCGTCTAAAACAGTCATGGCATAACCTGCCAAAGATTCTTGCAGGAGGGCTTGAGCCAATTATAGAGGCGCTACGAAAAGCCGTGGTATCTGGTGGTCTAACTTCCTCTGAAGAAGAATGTTAAAAGATTGAAAGGGTGAGTGGTTTATGGTACTATCTCCCGCATGACACAAACAATTACTGGTCCTGGAATTGAGCGCCTGTTTGAAGCAGGTGCACATTTTGCACATGTTAAAAGTCGCAGACACCCATCAATGAAGGAGTATGTCGCTGGTACAAAGTCACGTATGGAGATTTTTGACCTTTCAAAGACTAATGAACAAGTTGCCTGTGCAAAATCCGCGATGTCAACACTTGCAAAAGATGGTAAAACAGTACTTTTTGTAGGGGGCAAAAGAGAAATTGCAGATCTGGTAAAACAGGCGGCACTACGTATTGATGCACCGTACGTATCGACACGCTGGTTAGGGGGTACAATTTCCAATTTTACAGAAATTAAAAAACGTATTGATTATCGCGCCGATTTAATTGAAAAGCGTGATTCCGGTGAGCTTGCGAAGAACTACACAAAACTCGAGTGCGTACGTTTTGACAGAGAGATTGACCGACTTACCGAGCGTCTTGATGGTATTACCGAGCTTACCAAACTTCCTGATGCTATGATTATTATTGATACAAAGCACCAAGCGCATACTTCAAGAGAGGCGCATGGTGCGGGCATTCCCGTTATAGCCGTTATGAACTCGGATTGCAATGTGTCTGATGCAACATACCCAATTGTTGCAAACGATGCGTCACGCAAAACCGTAGAGCTTATACTTGACGAACTTACGTCCGCGTTTGAAGCCGGTCGTGCAATATAACATTGCCTATACTTACACAATAAGCGGCTAGCCGCTGTATGTTATTATTACAAAAATATGAACATCTCAATTGAAACTGTAAAAACTCTTCGAGCACGTACCGGTGGTGTTTCTATTATGCAATGTAAAAAAGCACTTGAGGAAGCTGGTGGCGATATTGATAAAGCTGAAGTTATAATACATAAATATTCCGGTGCCGTAGCAGATAAGAAGTCTAGTCGTGAGCTTGGTGCTGGTACTGTTGCAAGCTACGTTCACGATAATACTATCGGCGCCCTAGTGCTTCTCTCTTGCGAGACGGATTTCGTTGGGCGTAATCCAGAATTTATAAATCTTGCACGGGAAATCTCTATGCAGGTAACAGCAACAAATCCAACTTACTGTACAACCGAAGAAGTTTCACCAAAAGCAAAACAGGCGGCACTTGCAGTCTTTAAAGAAGAAGTTAAGGATAAGCCAGTTGATATGCAGGAGAAAATTCTTGTTGGTAAACTGGCTTCATATTTCAAAGACCAAGTACTGATGGAACAGCCATATATTAAAGATGATTCAAAGACTATAAACAACCTGATTACCGAAGCAACACAAAAATTTGGTGAGCGTATTGAGATAACAAGTTTTGCACGCTATTCGGCGCGTAATTAATATGGGTTTCCTGATAGCAGAAGCAGGAGCCATAACTTTATTTGCAGGTTTTATTGCTTTCACACAATATGAAAAGTATCGTAGTATACGATTTGTATCGATATACCGAGAAAAGATTGACCGCTTTGCCGTACGAGTAAAGTTTGTTCTGGCATATGTTGATTTTTTAGCATTTATACACGAAACAGCGCGTCAGACATTTGATAAAATTGCACATGACAGTGCCCATTTGGCACTTCACGCAACACGTTTTATTGAGCGACGACTAGCATACACCGTAAATTATTTTCGTGCACGTTTTGCCGTTCGGCAAGCTCTATCAAAACCCGTCGCCAAAGAAAGTTCGGAATTTGTACGTACAATTACCAATTTTAAACAAGAGCTACGTACCAAGCACCTTAAAGATAATCCTACACATCATCACACTTCCTGAATATATAGTTATGGTAACTACATTGACAGCTCTGTTGCTTCACGTTCGATAGCTCGTAGACGTTCATATTTTGCAAGTCGTTGCTGTTGCGCTAATCCTCCCGCTTTGATACCGTGTGCACCGATTCCATAGGCAAGGTCTGCAATGAAAGTGTCGTACGTTTCTCCGGAGCGATGTGATACCACTGTGCGCCACCCTGCTTCATATGTTTTGTGTACAGCATCTATAGTTTCAGAAACTGTACCAATTTGGTTTGGTTTAATAAGTGCGGCATTGATATATTTGTGTGTGGCGGCATCTTCAATAAGTTTTGGATTTGTTACAATGAGATCATCACCGATGATAATAACTTTCTTACCAAGTTTCTCAGTAATTTTAGTAAAACTTTCTTTATCACTCTCGGCAAACGGGTCTTCAATCGCGTGGAATGGGAAACGTTCAATCAAATGTGTATAGAGTTCCAAAAGCTCGTCAGATGTGTATCTTTTTTTTAGAAGGACATACTCATTTCCATCAAGCAGCTCATTGGCCGCTGAGTCAATCGCTATGGATGTATTGCTCCATTTAGAAACTATATCTGCCAACAACTCAAATGGTCGTTCAATAGTGTCAAACACCGGAGAATATCCGCCTTCATCACCAATAGGAAGGTCAGGTAATTCGGTTCGTAGCATATCACCCAATTGTGTAAATGCTTCGTGTGCTATCGTAACGGATTCCTTAAGAGTCTCTTCTCCCACTACAAGTATTTGCTCTTGAATTGGCAAACGAAAGTTAGCGTGTGCGCCTCCATTCATTACATTGACGAATAACCTTGGTGCTGCTGGTATTGTTTTTGCTGTGTTGGCAATGAAGCGCCACAATGGAATATTTTCCTTTTGTGCGAACAGTCGTGCCATTGCTATTGAGACAGACAAAATTGCATTTGCTCCAAGTCGTGATTTATCTTGTGTACCATCGAGTTCACAAAGAAATGAATCTAACTCTTCTATGTTTGAGAAATCACGTTCACCAAGCGCATTGGCAACTTCACCCGTTACATTGCGTATTGCGGTAGTTACACCACCGTCTTCATCACGTAGTTCCTTAGCTTCTTTTGACCCAGTACTTTTCCCCGACGGTATTGACGCTGTTGCTTCAAGCTCGCCAGCACGTAATGTGGTTTCAATTGTTTCGCGCCCACGTGTATCAGATATTGCGCGTGCGTGTACACTATTAATACGCATAGGTCTCCCCTTCGTTATGTTTCGAGTGTGCGTTCTCTTGTTGTGTATGTGTTCCTGCTTCAGATTCAATTCGAGCTACGTTGATGATTGTTTTTACAACTACATCTGGGTTTAGAGACATACTTTCAATCCCACATTTTACCAAGAACTCCGCAAAATCAGGAAGGTCTGATGGTCCTTGTCCACAGATACCAATATACTTTCCTCTTTCCCGTGCTTTTGCTATTACAGTTGCAATGAGACTCTTTACTGCTTCATTATTTTCATTCCCTACCTTACTTACAAGTTCGGAATCACGGTCAAGCCCAAGGGTAAGTTGCGTTAAATCATTTGAGCCAATCGACATCCCATCAAAACGGTCTAGAAATTCGTCTGCCAGCAATATATTTGATGGTATTTCACACATCATATACACAGGAGTTGTTTTTTCACCAGGCTTACCGTATGAGGTCGGTATAATTCCATTCTTTGTAATAATAGATAAAACTTTATCAGCTTCTTCAAGTGTACGGCAGAATGGAATCATTGGAATAACGTTATCAAGACCCATAGTATCTCGTACCAACTTCATTGCTTGTACTTCAAGCTCAAACGCTGGTGCAAATGTTGGGTCATA
>QIHV01000001.1 GCA_003229135.1 Candidatus Kaiserbacteria bacterium
ACTGACTCTCCCACAATCAGTCGGTGGCCATCTTTTTCTCGGTGAACTTACCACCGCAGAAGGACTCACTCTCCCGAAATTAATTGGTGGCAGTCTTCATCTCAGCAGCCTCACCACCGCAGAAGGACTCACTCTTCCTAAATCAATTGGTGGCAGTCTTGATCTCGGTGAACTTACCACCGCAGAAGGACTCACTCTTCCGCAATCAGTTGGTGATGATCTTTATCTTCCTGGACTAACCACCGCAGAAGGACTCACTCTTCCGCAATCAATTAATGGTGATCTATATCTCAACGGGCTCACCACCGCAGAAGGACTCACTCCCCCTCAATCAATTGGTGACGATATTTTTCTCTATAGTCTCACTACCGTAGACAGAGAAAAGCTACGCAAGAAATATCCACAATATGCAGATCAAATACAGCCAACCCCTTAGCAATATGAGAGCGAGGATAGACGGCTTACAAAATCGTTTATAATAGACAAAAATCATTTCTTCTTTCCGCACCACTATCAGTGGCAGCTCTTCCCGAAGAACTCAGATGATAATTTTCTAAACATAGAAATATCAAATATTGCATACTCGCTCCATTTTCTTTATAGTAGACAAATCCGATGCGGCTTAGTCGTGTCGTGGGCTGTGTTACACAGATTATTAATGCATATAATTTATATTCTTAAGTATGTCAAAGGAAAAATTTTCCATTATACCGCTTGGCGACCGTATTGTTGTCAAACCGGTAAATAAAGATGAGATGGCGAAATCTCCATCAGGTATCATAATTCCAGATTCGGCAAGTAAAGAAAAACCAGCGCGCGGTACCGCAGTTGCTGTTGGCCCGGGCAAGTATGAGAACGGAGCACTCCAACCAATGACAGTGAGTGTGGGGAATACCGTATTATTTTCAAAATACGGATATGATGAGGTAAAAGTGGATGACGAGGAATATTACATTCTTTCTGAATCAAGCGTACTCGGTATTATTCCTAAAAAATAAGTATTATGGCAAAACAGATTCTTTTTGGTGAAGACGCGCGCCGCAAGCTCCACGATGGTATTGCGCAGGCCGCACATGCGGTGAAAGTAACGCTTGGTCCGCGAGGACGAAATGTTGTGCTTGATCGATCTTACGGTGGTCCACGTATCACAAACGATGGCGTATTGATTGCAAAAGAAATCACTCTTAAAGATAAATTTGAGAATATGGGTGCTGAACTAGTCAAAGAAGTTGCTAACAAAACCAACGACGGTGTTGGTGATGGCACTACTACGACAGTCGTACTCCTTGAAGCAATGGTTAATGAAGGGCTTGCATATATGATAAAGGGCGCTAATGCCATGGCAATCCGTTCAGGTATGGAAATGGCGCGCGATGAAGCTATTGCGGAAGTGAAGAAAATATCTAAGCCAATTTCAGGTAAGGCGGACATCAGACAGGTGGCTACCATTTCGGCGGAATCACAAGAACTTGGTAAAATTATTGCTGAGACTGTTGATAAGGTTGGCAAAAATGGTGTTGTTACGGTTGAAGAATCACAAGGTACGGAGCTTTCCAGTGATGTCGTGGAAGGTCTTCAAATTGACAAGGGATATGTATCTCCATATATGGTAACCAATCCTGAGCGTATGGAGGCAGAGTATCGCGACGCACCAATTCTAATTACCGATAAAAAAATTACCAACGTGCAAGAGATTCTTCCACTTCTCGAAAAGATTGCACAGTCTGGTAAAAAAGAACTCATTATCATTGCCGATGATGTGGAGGGCGATGCACTCGCCACATTTGTTGTAAATAAATTACGAGGAACATTTAGCGTGTTGGCAATGAAGGCACCTGGCTATGGCGACAGAAAGAAAGAGATGCTTGCCGATATTGCTGTTGTCGTTGGCGCACAAGTTGTCTCTTCCGATACTGGTGACACGTTTGAGAGCGCAACACTAGCAATGCTGGGTAAGGCAAGCCGCGTGGTTGCTGGTAAAGACAGTACGGTCTTTGTTGGTGGAAAAGGTAAGAAAGCAGATATTGAAGCACGTGTAGGTCAGCTACATACGCTAAGCGAAAAAACCGAATCAAAATTTGATAAAGAAAAACTTGAAGAGCGTATAGCTAAATTATCTGGTGGAATTGCCGTCATTCGTGTTGGTGCTGCGACAGAAACAGAAATGAAATATCTAAAAGATAAAATCGATGATGCAGTAAAAGCAACAAAGGTTTCACTTGAAGAGGGGATTGTTCCAGGTGGTGGTACCACACTTGCAAAAATATCACGCATACTTGCCACTCGAAAACAAACAGCAATGAGTTCCGATGAGAAAACCGGATTTGATATTGTTGTACGTGCGCTGGAACAGCCACTGCGACAAATCGCACTAAATGCTGGTAAAGATGACGCATCAGTCATTGTACATAAAGTTGAGGATGCGAAAGGATTCGCTGGTTATGATGCACTCAGAGATGAAATAGTGTCCGATATGGTGAAGGAGGGCATTATTGACCCAACCAAGGTAACACGCAGTGTCGTGGAAAACTCAGTATCCGCAGCAGCAATTTTGCTCGCTACAGATGCCGCAGTCACGGATATTCCGGAACAAAAACCGGCAGCTCCTGACTCTGGAATGGGTGGTGGAATGCCGGGAATGGGAGGTTTCTAACGTTAATATATTCACAAAAGACATGGGCGGCCAAAGTGCCGCCCATGTCTTTTGTTTTGTGATATTATTATGATACACAGCTATAATTAGGTATCAGTTAATTAAACAACATATGTCAATAACACTTATCATTATTTTAAGTATTATCGCAGCCATCATCATATGGGTGATTGTGATGTACAACGGACTTGTCACACGAGTGAATCGCACAAAAGAGGCGTGGGCAGATATTGATGTGCAGTTAAAACGCAGATACAACCTAATTCCAAATCTTATAGAATCAGTAAAGGGCTACGCTGCGCACGAAAAATCAGTTTTTGAGGAAGTCACAGCTGCACGTGGAGCAGCTATAGGAGCATCGGGAACTGCAGGAAAAGCACAAGCAGAAAATATGTTGAGTGGAACACTGAAGTCACTCTTTGCCGTTGCGGAAGCATATCCGGACCTAAAGGCAAATCAAAACTTTCTGCAACTTCAGCAAGAGCTTGGTGATACGGAAGATAAAATTCAAGCTGCACGCCGCTTCTATAACGGTAATGTGCGTGACCTGAATATTGCTGTTCAACAATTCCCAACTAATGTTATGGCAAATATGTTCCATATATCCTCACAAGAAATGTTTGAGCTTGAGGAAGGAGATGCTGCACAAAAACCAGTTGCAGTTAAGTTCTAATCATACCCAGACGTGCACTCACGCGGCGCAATTTTTTAAAGAAAAACCATGACATTATATTCGCAGCAGGCAGCAAACACTCGCCGTACCTGGTTTCTTATGGCAGTATTTTTAATGTTGGTTATTGCTGTGGGATTTGGCGTATCGTGGTACTACAATATGTCAAGTATTCTTTATGTAGCGGTTGCATTTGCACTTATTGTAAATTTCTGGAGCTATTGGTACAGCGACCGCGTTGTACTTTCGATGACTGGAGCACACAAGGCGACACGTGAGCAGTATTTCGATTTTTATACTGTTACGGAAAATCTTTCTATTACGGCGGGGCTCCCAATGCCAAAACTCTACGTTATTGATGACAATGCGCCAAACGCTTTTGCAACAGGTCGCGATGAAAAACATGCAGTTGTGTGTGCTACAACTGGGCTGCTTTCAATGATGAAAAGAAAAGAACTTGAGGGTGTTGTTGCACACGAAATTTCGCATATCAAAAACCATGATATTCTTTTAATGACCGTTGCAGTAGTACTTGCCGGATTTCTTGCCATACTTGCCGATATCTTTTTACGAATATCACTTTTCGGTGGTGGTGGTCGCGGCCGTGATGGTGGTAATAATCAGTTGGGTATTATTCTTGCTATTGTCGGTATAATCGTAGCTCCGTTTGCTGCTCAGCTAATTAAGCTTGCAATTTCGCGCAAGCGCGAATATGTTGCCGATGCTTCCGGCGCGTTGCTTACTCGTTATCCACAAGGACTTGCAACAGCACTCCAAAAAATCAGTGATTATGGTCAGCCGATGCGAAAACCGAGCCATGCGACAGCACATCTTTTTATTGGTGACCCATTTGGAACTAAAACTACTAATTGGATGAGTCGTCTTTTCTCGACACACCCGCCGGTTAAGGCCCGTATAAATGCACTTTTGAATACAGCACGTTAAGATACAATGTTATGTCGGAAAAATTTCCAATATCATCTCACGAACATTCTCCACGGTCTGATATTCATCCTGTGGTGAAAAATATAGAGGAAATTGATACTACGGTAAAGGCAACTGTTACAGCTATTGAAAACCAAAAAATAAATTCTGCTGTAGAATCACTTCATATAGTAGAAACACAATTACAATATGCAAAAGTACAAATTGAAAAATTAGCTTGTGAACTTAAAGAAGCACAACAAGAAGCGCGTATTGATCACCTAACAGGGCTTGCAAACAAGCGTGCATTTGATGAAACAATTCAGTCGGCAGTTGCTGTAAACCTGCGTACATTACGCGACAACGGCACGGTGCAAATGTTTCATGTTATCAGCTTTGACCTTGATGGTTTTAAAGCAATAAATGATATGTATGGACATGATATTGGTGATCTCTATCTTAAGCAAATTACGAAACAAGTACACAAATTATTTATACGGGGTACTGATACAATTGCACGTGTTGGTGGTGATGAGTTTTCTATACTAATTTTTAACAAAAATGATAAAAAAAATATATGTACACATGCTGAGCATATTCATCAAGCCGTACTATCCGGTTCTGCAATAGCTCGGCAAGAGCTGGAAGAAGAACAGGGCACCTTACACAAAGATGAAGGCAACGTTTCCGCAAGTATCGGTTACACTGCTTTTGACCCAAAGTATGACACAAGTGCAAAAGAAATAGAAAGGCGTGCAGATTATACTGTCTACGTTGTGAAAACAACAGGGAAGAACAGTGTGTTGTCATATGACGAGGCAATAAGTAAGTATGATACTGACAAGGTTCTTTTTCGGCGGTTTCTAGCTAGATAAAAAAGAGACGCTAACGGAATTAAATATGCCAAAATAATAGTGTGATATTTTTAATTTACTCTGGCGAAATTATTTTTTAATCAATTTTTTTATAAACGTGATATAACTTATCAGATACGGAGGCGTCGCATAGTGGTCTAGTGCACCGCCTTGGAAAGGCGGCAGACCCGAAAGGGTCTCGAGAGTTCGAATCTCTCCGCCTCCGCCAATTTATAGCCTAAGTATTTTCTAGTTTTACTTTAATATTGAGTTAAAATACCAAATGATTGGGAATAAATAGTTTTTGTGGATAGTGAGCTTGTGCTTATTAACATATACTGATATGGTTCAGTTACCAGAAGCAGATTGAGTGGCGAGGGCGCATCTGGAGCAATACAATCAAATTATTAGCGTCTGAATAAAGCGCATGTGCGTCGTTGTCGTTGTTACTATACGCCAATGTGTTTATCAGACCAATTTTGCACATACCCGATATGCACAAAAAAAAACTTCCGCAAAAAACATTTGGTGCATTCCGAGCCCCTAAAGTCGCATTTCCAGATTTGGTTGCGCATCAACGTGACTCATTCAATTGGCTCATTAAAACAGGTCTCACAGAACTTTTAAAAGAGTTCTCTTTTATTTCGGATTATTCCGGAAAGAAATTTGAACTTCGTTTTGAAGGATTTGAACTTGGTACTCCAAAATATGATGAAGAGTTTGCTCGCGAGAATATTCGTACATACGAAGCGCCTCTCAAGGTTTCAGTACGTTTAATTAATAAAATACTTGGTACAGAAAAGCAGCAAGAAATGTTTCTTGCCGACTTGCCAATGATGACCCCGCATGGAAGTTTTATCGTGTCTGGCGTTGAACGCGTCATTGTACCGCAGCTTGCGCGCTCATTTGGGGCATTTTTTATAGCCGAATCAATCAAAGGGAAAAATTGGTTTGGTGCAAAAATTATTCCAGCACGTGGTGTATGGATTGAAATGGAATCAGATACAGATGGTACCATTTATGTAAAAATAGACCGCAAACGAAAATTTCCTGTAACTAACCTGCTAACAATATTTGGTGCGGGTTTGGGTAAACAAATTTTAAAGAAGTTCGCGGGGGATGATGTGGCGATTGCCGCACTACAAGCCACACTCACACACGACACCACCACTTCGGAAGAAGATGCCTATGTCGAAGTGCATCGTCGTATGCGTGATGGGGATTTGGCTACTGCGGAAAATGCAAAAGAGTATGTAAAGTCACTTTTTGCACCGGAGCGTTATGACCTGAGCCGTGTTGGCCGTTATCGACTCAATCAGCGTTTTAATCTTCCAACCAACATTAAAGCACTCACAAACCACTCACTCTCACTTGATGATATAATTCGTGTAATTTCAGAGATTGCTCATCTAAATGCAACCCCTGGCGCAAAGCCGGACGATATCGACCATCTTGGTTTTCGCCGAGTACGCTTTGTCGGTGAACTTTTACAGTCTCGTATGCGAGTTGGAATGAGTCGTATGAAGCGCAACATCCAGGACCGCATGTCGACAGTTGAAAGTGAAACTACACTACCGATGACACTCGTAAATCCACGTCCATATCAAGCATCAATACGTGAATTTTTTACAGCAAATCAGCTTTCACAATTTATGGACCAGCAAAATATTCTCGCGGAGCTTGAGAATATGCGCACACTTTCTGCGCTTGGTCCTGGAGGCCTAACGCGAGAACGTGCCGGTTTTGAAGTGCGTGATGTACACCCGTCTCACTACGGTCGTCTGTGTCCAATACACACACCAGAAGGTCCAAACATTGGACTTATTTTACGTTTGGCGATACATGCTCGCGCAAATGAATTTGGAGTTCTTGAAACACCATACGTGGTTGTTAAAAAGGGGATCGTTACCGACGAGGTGGTGTATTTGAACGCCCTGGAAGAAATTGACCAAGTTATTGCACACAGTGCGGTGCAGCTTGATGAAAATGGGCATATTAAAGGAAATACTGTCGAGGTGCGTCGTCGAGGTGAACCCGCAATAGTATCACCTGGCGAAGTAACACTTATGGATTCCTCTGCGTATCAAATGTTTTCAGTTGCGCCATCTATGATTCCATTTATCGGTCACGATGATGCAAACCGTGCACTTATGGGTTCCAATATGCAAAAACAGGCAACACCATGCCTAATTCCAGAAGCGCCACTGGTTTCTACCGGTATTGAAGAACATGCAGCCCGTTGTACAGGGCGCCTAGTTATTGCACAAGAGTCAGGTGAAGTAACGTATGTTGATGCGCGTAAGATAACAATCACACATAAAGGAGATAAGCCACACGAATACAGGCTTCAGGGTCTTACACAGACCAACCAGAATTCAGCATTCTCACAACGCCCAATTATTCGTTTGGGAGATAAAGTAAAAAAAGGAGATGTTATTGCAGATGCTTCGTCATCTGACCACGGACAGCTCGCACTGGGTCAAAATGTGCGTGTAGCATTTGTGAGTTGGTTTGGTGCCAACTACGAAGATGCAATTATTATTTCTGAACGTCTTGTTGAAGAATCAAAATTTACAACTATTCATATTGAAGATTTTGAATGTGCTGTACGTGACACCAAACTTGGGCCAGAAGTAACAACACACGACATCCCAAATGTTGGTGAGCTGCGTCTTAAAAATTTAGATGAAGAGGGTGTTGTACGTATAGGTGCAGAAGTGCGCACGGGCGACATACTCGTCGGTAAAGTAACACCGAAAGGTGAAACTCAACTTACTCCAGAAGAACGCCTGCTTCGTTCTATCTTTGGTGATAAGGCAAAGGATGTAAAAGACTCATCGCTACGTATGGGTGGTGGTAAAAAAGGGCGTGTCATTGGTGTGCGTGTATTCAGTCGTGAAAATGGTGACCAGCTTGAAAGTGGAATAATTAAAAAAATTATTGTAAAAGTTGCGCAAGCACGTAACGTTTCAGTTGGTGACAAACTCTCTGGGCGTCATGGTAATAAAGGTGTCATTTCTCGTGTGTTGCCAGTTGAAGATATGCCGTACGATGAAGATGGAAATCCGGTAGATATTATCCTTACACCACTGGGTATTCCATCTCGTATGAATCTTGGACAAATTCTGGAAATGCACCTTGGGCTTGCTGCACACACACTTGGTTATCAAGCAGTTGTTCCACCATTTGTTGGAACAACTGCCGATGAAGTTCGTAATGAACTTGAAACTGCGGGTTTTGACCGTTCGGGAAAGATGGTACTTTTTGACGGTCGTACCGGTGAATCTTTTGCACAAACTATCGCAGTTGGATATATGTACATCTTGAAACTACACCATATGGTAGAAGATAAAATCCATATGCGTTCAATTGGTCCGTATTCTCTAATCACTCAGCAACCACTGGGCGGTAAAGCACAAAACGGTGGTCAGCGTTTTGGTGAAATGGAGGTTTGGGCACTTCTTGGTTATGGTGCATCTTATACACTGCGTGAGATGCTCACAATTAAATCTGACGATATACAAGGACGTTCTGCCGCATTTGATGCAATTGTAAAAGGTGACCCCATCAGTCATACTGGCACGCCGGCATCATTCTCGGTTCTTACCAATCAAATTCGCGGTCTTGCACTTGATATCGAGCCGACGGACCTTCCTCCACAAGAGGATGCGTAATCTTTTCTAATGCTTATGTCAACATCATCATTCCACCAACGAAAATCATTTGTACAGCGTGCTGATTGGGATGCGCTACGCCTTTCGCTAGCTTCACCCGAGCGCATACTAGCCTGGTCGTCAGGAGAGGTTACTAAACCAGAAACAATTAACTATCGTACACAACGCTCGGAAAAGCACGGTCTTTTTGATGAAAAGATATTCGGTCCAGAGAAAGACTACGAATGTTACTGTGGAAAATATAAAGGTATTCGTTATAAAGGTATTATTTGTGATAAATGTGGTGTCGAAATTACACGCTCCATAGTACGTCGTGAGCGTATGGGCCACATTGAACTTGTGACACCGGTTGCGCACATTTGGTTCTTACGCAGCGTCCCAAGTCGTATGGCACTTATACTTGGTATCTCCGGTGCAGATGTAGAGAAAGTTATTTATTTTGCTGGCTACATAATCACTAAGATTTCAGAAGATGCAAAAAAACGCCTTATAAAAGAGCTCGATACTGAATACAAAAATAAATATCAGCAAATGAATACCGATGCGGCGCGCGATACACTTAAAGAAAAAATGGTACAAACACGTACTGAAATTAACAGTATCACGGTCGGTCGCGTACTTGATGAACTCTCGTACCATCGATTCTCTGTAAAATACGGCGCATTATTTGAGGCAAGAATCGGCGCAGAAGCAATTTATAATATTTTTCAAGCAATCAACCTTGAAGAATTACTAAATACACTCCAAGCACGTTATGAAACTGCGGGTGCTGCCGAGCGTGAGAAACTTGTTAAACTAATGTCACTTATTTCAAGCTTAATCGCATCGAATATTCGTCCGGAGTGGATGTTCCTAACACGAATTCCGGTTATTCCGCCAGCACTACGCCCGATAGTCGCTCTTGAGGGCGGGCGGCATGCAACCAGTGATGTAAATGACCTCTATCGTAGGGTTATCAACCGTAATAACCGACTTAGAAAACTTTTGGATATTCATGCGCCAGATGTAATCTTACGCAATGAGCGCCGCATTCTTCAGGAAGCGGTTGACGCACTCTTGGACAACTCTATACGAAAGGGTGGTGCACACGCAGGTGCACTCACACCATCACAACGCAGACCGCTAAAATCACTGGCGGATTACTTGAAGGGTAAGCACGGATACTTTCGCCAGAACTTGCTGGGTAAACGTGTTGATTATTCCGGTCGATCAGTTATTGTCGTCGGACCTGAACTTGAACTCGATGAGTGTGGTCTTCCTAAACATATGGTACTTGAGCTATTTCGCCCATTTGTTATTGCCGGACTACTGCAACGTGAATTGGCATTTAACATTCGTGGTGCGGGACGCCTGATTGAAGATAGCGTGTCTGAGGTATGGGAAATTCTTGAAGAGGTAATTAAAGGTAAATATGTTCTTCTAAACCGTGCACCTACACTTCACCGTCAAGGTATTCAAGCATTTCATCCACGCCTTATTGAAGGTAATGCCATTCGTCTTCATCCGCTTGTGTGTCCGGCATTCAATGCTGACTTCGACGGCGATCAGATGGCTGTATACGTACCACTTTCAGATGAAGCACAATGGGAAGCTGCCAATATAATGAGTGCAAATAAGAACATTCTTAAACCGGGTTCCGGAGAAGTGATTGTTTTGGCGCAAAAACCACTTGATATAGTACTTGGAACTTATTGGCTTACAAAGTCCGTAGAAGGTGTTAAGGGTGAGGATAAGTATTTCTCATCGCCAAATGCAGCCATTCTCGCATACGAGTATGGTGCCATCGATCTACGTGCAAAAGTACACATATTTCCGATGTCAGATAAGGATAAATATAAAGAGTTCAACGGAGCTTTGTTTGAAACAACCGTCGGTCGGCTTTTCTTCAATACCGTACTTCCGTCGGATTACCCATTTGTAAACGAACCGATAACAAAGAAAGTACTTGGGCGTATTGTAGATGACAGTATCATTCGTTATGGTATCGACCGAATACCTGAAATAGTAAATAAGGTAAAACACTTCGGATTTGAGTATGCAACTCGTTCTGGTATATCCTGGTCGTTAAGTGACGTGTCTGTTCCGCAAGAAAAAATGGCAATCATTGACAGTGCGCGTGAAAAAGTCGCCTCTATTGAAGAAAACTATAAAAATGGCCTTCTCGCAGAAGACGAGAAACGCCATATGGTGATTGAAGTTTGGCACGGCGCAAAACAAGAAGTGGAGAAACTAATTGCAAAAAAACTTGATCCTATGGGTTCGGTTGCCGATATGGTTACGTCAGGCGCACGTGGTTCAATGGGTAACCTAACACAAATGGCGGGTATGAAAGGACTTATTCAAAATGCCGCAGGAGATACTATTGAAGTGCCTATCATTTCATCAATGTCGGAAGGACTCAATCCAGTTGAATACTTTATGTCCACACACGGTTCACGTAAGGGTTTGACTGATACTGCACTTGGTACCGCACGTGCCGGCTACCTCACTCGCCGCCTCTTCGATGTCGCACAAGACTCTATCATTACGGAACATGATTGCGGAACGAAACGTGGTGTTACCATCAAACGTATTTCAGCATCAGGTGT
>QIHV01000053.1 GCA_003229135.1 Candidatus Kaiserbacteria bacterium
TTCACCAGGATTTTCCACTCTTTCCAAAGAAACCATGGAATATGTATGAAAAAAGTCAGTAAGACTTGGGCTAGCGCCCCGGAGCGCGGACTTTTTTCATACATATTCCATGGTTTATCCAGTTTTCTTTGTTATTTTCTCTGTATTACAATATACAAACTTTGTATAGTGGAAAATAAAAAACCTCTCGCTCAGTGCCCCATATAATGAGGCACCTTGCAAGAGGTGGTGCGGCCGAAGCGGTTACATCGGTGGTGGCGGTGGCTTCCCATGCTTGGCATGGTCTTGCCGAAGTTGTATCGGCGTCCAGGCATTTTTGTCCATCAACTTTTTAGCAGCTGATGGCGGATACATCTTGATGCCATATGCATCAAGAGCTCTGCACCATACATCGGTGTTACGCTTAATGATGTCGTTATTAATGGGTCCTGCAAAGGCCCCAACGAATCCTGAAGCTAATCCGTAGTATAGCCCGGCGCTGGCGATAGTGCTGGATGTAATAGCTACATCCAGAATCTTTGAACTCACAATTGAGCCGGACGAACCACCAATGAAGCCTCCAGTAGCATAACGTGAGCCATAGTACCATGCAGCACGTGCCGTGCTTGGTGTGGTCTGGTTCGCCACTTTAACGCAGCGCGCCTGTGCCGCATCTTGTGAATGAATATCGGCAAGGGTTAACTGCCCAGGACCTTGGTGAAAATATGCCTGCGGCATATTTTGATAAAGATTTGTTGCGCACCCCGCTAACAAAATAACGGCGAAAACCGCAAGTACGGTAAAGCCGCGTGATAGTGTGGCCATAATTGACCCTCCTTTAGCTAAACAGCACTAGCCCTAGCCAATGCAGTGAACAATTAGCACAGAGATTCTGTACACCTGCTCATCCTTATATCACATATGAATTGGTTTGTAAAGAGCCGCATTTGCAAAGCAAATGCGGCTCTTTCTGTCGAATTATAACAAGCTAAACGTGTTACTTCGTAGTTGGAGGAGTAACTTTTATGAGCTTTACTTCAAATATGAGAGTGGAGTTTGCCGGGATTGGTCCTACAGTCCTATCGCCGTACCCTAGTGCTGGTGGAATAACGAGTTTACGTGTACCTCCAACCTTCATGCCTGCGACACCCATATCCCAGCCCTTAATTACCTGCCCAGCGCCAAGTGTAAATGTAAACGGCTTATTACCGTGCGCTTTAGTTGAATCAAATACAGTACCGTTAGACAATGTGCCTACATATTGCACAGAAACTGCATCACCGGCTTTTGCGAGGGCCCCGGTTCCAACAATCTCATCAGTAACGGAAAGATTATTGGCATTAGTCACAACAGGAGTTGTTGATGCCTCTGGTGTTTTGGATGTGTTTGTATTAGTAGTTTTGGTAGTTGTTTGACTTGTTGTTGTTATTGGTACACTTTCTCCACTGAGGCGTGCCATAATGGACTGCCCAAAGAAAAGAAACCCAAATGCAATTATAACGGCAAGTGTAATGGCAATAGCTGTAGAAGTATTCATAATATTTTTTATATTTTTAATAAATTAAGACGCCTCTTCAGGCACTTTAAGTGCAGCTATATCTTCTGTGACCTCACGCACCGCCTCAAGTGTTGCATTCTCTGCTCCCGGTACACGCTTTTTAAGGAATGAGGCAACCTCATCACCGCTGGCATCGTGGTCCATTAGCTCATTGAAGTCGCCACGTGTTGCGGTGTCCATACGTTCAATAAGACGAGTGAGCGTGCCTTGAAAAATTGTATCAGAAATATCTGTAAGTAGCTGTTCTTGCTCTTCCGGTGTATATGCGGATAAATTTAATGTTGCAAAAAGTGTTTCAACAGGTGAGGTGGTTACGGTGGAAGCGGTCATAAGTATTTTGTTTATTGTACAACAGATGTGAGCGTGTGTGGATTAATGTGTGGAATAACATGACCAGAAGAATCTAGAAGTGGTTCAAAACTTTGGTACGGTTGGCTATTAGCGATTGATAGTGGTGAATTATGTAGTGTAAGTACGTTAACTCCAGATGCCGCATTATCTCCGCCTCGTTCAAAAAGTATTTGTGCTTTTGGATGTTCACTTAGATATTGATACGCCACAAGGTGTTGAGCGGACTGGTCGCCGCCATATACAACCAGATCGCCATGTGTGTCAGTATAAATTTGTGTTTCATTAACTGGAATGTGTAAATTATGTGCACCAACTTCATACACTGGCGTACCGTGGCTATCAATTATGTGTTGTGTGCGGTCCAGAAAATGCTCAAGTGTTTCGTTATTTGTTGGTCCAACACCAGAATGTGCAACAATATCTATTAGTTGCTTGTGTAGCTGAGTAGATACGTTTGGTGAGTTATAAAGCACGTCAGAGAAAGAGGTGTGCGCATAGTGACCAAGTACATCTGGTTTGAGTAATGATGCAACTTCGTGATCAAAAGGCGTGGTTGTCGTTTCCGGAACAGATGGCGATGTTTCCGCTGTGTGTGGTTTCGGTGCAGTGTGTGCAGTTGGAGATTCCGTAGCGTGCTCCGGTGCTGGTACTGAAGAGTGCCCCGCCGCGTGCGCTTGTGCGTGTATCGGGGACGGCGCGTGCCCTTGCGCGTGAGACAAGTGCTCTGCCGCTGCGGAAGAGCCCAAAACTCCTCCATGATTTGTAAGTCCGTTCACTGCGTGTACTACTGGTGCTTCAGATATATTAGGCGCATCTTGTGTATAGTGTCCGTTAAATTCACTAAAGTTGGCACCCGACACCACCTTTCCACCAACAGTACTTGCAAGAGTGTGCTCAACACCATGACTATCGGTAAAAATAAGATGCCCGTTTGATGGGTCATACGCCATTGTGTCACTTGTGTACATAAGTCCACTTTCACCAGGCAATCCGTTTGCCCCCGGTTCGGCAAAACCATACTCTGTGGAAAGAACATGTAATCGTGTATCTAAAATATGTTGCACTTCAGGTGGAGCTGTACTCGGGTCTGGATATGCAACTCGCAACGATTCTTTTAAATGACCAAAAAGTGCATCTGCACCTTCACCCTTCCCTTCAGTAACGGAAATAATTTCATTCGGTACTTGCGCGTGAGACAAGTGCTCTGCCGCTGCGGAAGAGCCCAAAACTCCTCCATGATTTGTAAGTCCGTTCACTGTGTGTGCGCCAAGCACCTCCGGTGTAGCGGAAAATCCCGAAACAGGTGGTGCAACAGTCGGCGGTGACTGTTCAAATTCGTACTCATTTATTATGTGACTTGCCGCGGCGTCTCCCGGATACGGTTCCCCAGGGTGAAGGTCGTGCCACGCATTTACATCAGTTTGATGTACCGCAGCGGCAACTTCAGGAGGCAATTTAATATTTTCTAATGAACCACTTGGAGCAGTGGCATGCGGTACACCTCCATGATTTGTAAGTCCACTCACTGTGTGTTCTGAACCCGAATCAGTAAAAAAATGTGAGGATTCTAATGCAGAAGTAAAACCAACAATTGCTGCTGTTACCATCTCTATAGTTTGGCGCTTGTTTTCAATGGCTTCTGATGAACCCTCTTTATATGCTTTTTCTTGTGCAGCAATATCTTCAACTGAAGAAATTGCTTGCTCGCTTTTTAGTTTGTACTTTTCTGCAGACTTTTGCCCCCATTTTTTTTCATATATTTTCCCTGCTGCGGCACCGGCACCCGTACCTAATACAGCTCCAATACCAGAGCGAATAATTTTATGTCCGACAACAGCTAGCCCTCCTGCCGCTCCAAATATAGATGCAAAAACAGCAATACGTAGTCCGCGTGTACCTATTTTCCCAATTTTTTTAGCTTTTTCCGGGCTTATATGAGTATATCGTATGGCAAATTCTTCTATCTTTTTTTCTATTGCCTTATTTCCACGCGCATAGTAGCCAAGCGCCTTATTGAGTGACAAACGCCCGCTTTCGTCTAACCCCTCCTTTTTTGCATGCGCTTTCTCATGCAAAGAACGTTTAATTATATCGCTGCTTACCACCATACGGTTATAGCGATGTAAAACTTTTTCTTTATAGACCTCTTGCGTACGAAGTTTTGTACCAGGCAAGTTCTCTGTATTATGTTTTGTATCAAACCGTTTTTGTGCCGATTGATTTATTATATTTGCAAACTCTGCACGTGTACGGTCATATGCCTCCCGGAGAGCTTTAACTTGGTCTCTTTGTCGTTGTTGTGGGCTGTCATCTTTGGTAAGACGTCCGAACATACTCTGGTCTTTGTATTGCTTACGAAACGCTCCAAGATATGCGGCTTCAGCTTTCAACATATTTTGTCGCGCAAGACCCACTTGCGCTCTCTCTGCAAGGTGTTGTGCGCGCTCCTGTTGTATGACTTCCGGTGTAGAGTTTAGTTTTGGTGAAGTATCTTTATCTTGGAAAGGGTAGGAAACGGATGTGATTGTATCTTTCGACATTGGGGTTTCTTGTTGTACTTCCGTTTGTGTACCAATAGTTGACGTTGACCCGGGTACCGACACAGTCTCTTGCGGTGGTGGAAAGCTTTGAAATATAGATGCTGTTGGTTTGTCGGTATACGACTTCTCTATTGTGCGTAATTTCTCCTCACTCGTAATAATTTCCGACTCTAAAGAATCTGCCTGAGTCCCATGAGAATGAGCGGCCTTACTTTCAAGTTGTTCTATCAACTCACGTAATTTTATTTCCTCAGAAATACGCTCTGTAGATTTTTTTGATACGTCGGGTGTTGGTATGTGTTCATTCATAGCTATTAACTATATTATCTACAATTAGATACAAAATTTCAAGTGCATAATTACTATGAGAGATAACGTGCGCGTATTGCATCTTCTACAACGGTACGGTCTCGCCCATATGTAAGATATGAAAGCTGGCGGAGGTCCTCTACCTGTGCCAAATTGCGCGGCGCAAGATTACGCGTATGTATATTGAATGGCTTTTGTGGAACACCATTTGCAAGAATTTTCAAGTATGCATTTCTATTTTCAATATTAACAAAATCATTTGCTGAAAATGTTGGTGTAAACTGTTTTTCAAAAAATTCTCCATCTTCCTCACCCACACGAAAGATTGCCATATTACCTACGTTACCAAAAATAGCATCACGAATTTTTTCATCTACTTGCGATAAGAATTGGTGTGCAATATTAAGTGACAATTTGTATTTACGAGATTCAGAAAGAATATTTGGGATTGTATCGGATGTAATATTCTGGAACTCATCAATATACATATAAAATGGTGCAAAGTCCGTACCCGGCGAGTCTGCACGCGAAAGTGCTGCCATAAAGAGTTTACTCATAATAATAAGACCAATAAGATTTGCATTTCGTTCACCCAAACGCCCTTTTGAAAGGTTGATTAGTAAAATCTTACGCGTATCTATAATTTGCCTGAAATTGAATGAGGAGTTTTGCTGGCCGATAATCGGTCGCATAAAATCGTTAGCTGTAAAGTCATCAAACTTATTTGTGATGTACGGTACGATATTACTGAGCGAAGCTTCACCCTCAGCTTTAGTTGCAATCTCTTTCCAAAATTGGTTTACAACTGGATTATTACTATGCGAAAGCTTTAAGTTTCTAAAAGATTCGTTTGATAAAACACGCCCCACATCCATTAATGTTGAACCGGTTGCCGGATCTTCCATCACAAGTAACGTTGCATTTCTAAAGTATTGTTCAAATGCTGGCCCCATACTCTCGGGAGTATCACCGTACAGACGACGGAAAATAGCGAGTATCTCATTTACAATAAATGTTTTTTGTTCCGGGTATGCCGGATCATATTCAAGAAGGTTCAAACCAAATGGCCTATCCAAATATGCAGGGTCAAAATAAATAACATCCTCGTAACGCTCCGGAGGAACGGCAGCAAGAATATCAAGAATATCATTACCGTGCGGGTCGATGAAACACGCACCGTTACCATTGTGTATATCCTGTTCTACAAGGGTCTTTAGAAAACCCGTTTTACCTGTACCGGTTTGACCGATAACATAAAGATGCCGAAGGCGGTCATCTGCATCAAGGAAGATCTCAGTATCTGTACCGCGAAATGTATTTGTACCCAGCGAAATACCGCCGCGAGGAAGATTGATAGGAGCTGCCGCACCTGCGGTGCGTGACTGCTTTAGGTGTGGCGAGGAAGAAATACCGGTAGGAGGGAAATGATAGAGTGTCGTAAGTTCACGAAGTGAGAGTGGCAAAGGGGAGCTGCTTGGTGTACGAAACGAAAAAGCGTCCATTTGTTTACCAGAATTATTACCTGTTGCACGAATAAACTCAATTCTATTTCCAAACGTATTACTAAATTGGTTGAATGCAGCTTCAATATCAGATAGAACTTGCTGCGCGCGCGTAGCTTGAGTTGATGAAACAAGAAGTCTAAATGTTGTAGCAACAATTGGTGCAGATATTTTCTTTTCCACTTGTTCAATATCGTTTTTATTTGCCTCTAGTTGCCGCATTTCCATTTCGCGTGCTTTTTCTGCATCTTTTGATTTACCGCCAAAAAACATATCTTTGAAATCGTTAGCCATCTCTCCAAGCGCTGTTTCCGGTGTATTGAATGCAATTTTGCGCTTAGTTCCCTTTCGAAGTGCCGAGAGTATTTTTTTATAGTGATTAATATACTGCTGTCCACGCGGTTCAAAAATTATTTGTAGTGCAGCGCCTTCATTTTCTTCCCCGATTTTTGCAAATGCATTGAGAACCGCATTTAACGGGTCGTAATCAAAATCCGAATAGTCTTTAAGTGGAAGTACTGGAGACTCACTAAACTTTGCCGTAGACACAAGCGATACACCGTTCTCAACAAATATATTGTAGTCATTGGGTCGTGGCGCTATGTGTGCATTGGGAAATACTGCAAGTAATTGCTTCTCAAATAAGTCACGCTTGCTGTTTGGTACGGATACATAGAAAAAAAGTTGTGCCGTTTGCACCGGTACAGCAAGTTCCAATGCCATATATGGTGGCTCTTTCGATATTGCTTGCTCCACGGAGAGCATACCGGCATAAAACTGCTCCATTGATGAAATAAGTTCTTTAAGAGTCTTCTCACGACCTTTTTGGTCATTACCAAATTCCGAAAGTGCAACTTCATACAGTGTCATATGAAGCGCCTTAAATCTTGGCGCTCCTTCCACAAGACCATTTATGGGTATGCCCGCAGCAACATATCGAACGAGAAACCTGTGAAAGTCATCATCAATATGTGGATTTTTTAACTTTTCAACAACTGTAAGTGCATTTTTGATACCACGGGTTTCGATTATGCCACGCAGCTCATCCATGGTGTCGTCATTGTTATCTGGGTCAAGCCCCAATGCTAATTCGTGTGACTCATCCGGTGTCATTTGATACGCCTGTGTATGTGTTTGCTCTTGCGGCATCACTCTGTGTGCGACAAGTGTATCGTGTGTTATTTGTTCGCGTGTTATGTGTGCTTGTTCGGCAGAGACGCCATCTATACCGCGCGTGCCAAGTAACTCTCTTTCTTTTTCGGTGACCTGTGCGCGTAAATAGGCGAGCTCTTCCTCTGGGGTTTTTAATTGCGGTGCTCCTTCCATATCTTTTTTATTATAAACTATTTATATACAAGTAATACAGATACTGCGACGACACTTGAGTTTTTACGATTGGTACACGTGCCAGTACTTTATGTTGTTGCTGTTGCTGTTTTTGGCGCATCATCTTCTTTCTTTTTCGGCGTAATACCGTTTGCAATCAGAATTTCTTCAAACTCAACACGCTCGAGTGTTTCCACCTCAATAAGTCTTTCCGCCGTAGCATCAAGAGCGCCACGATGCTCTTTTAAGACTTGAAATGCGCGCTTTTTAGCAACATCAATAATATGAGAGACTTCTGCGTCTATCTTTGCAGCTATGTCTTGCGAATATGGCACACCGATTTGCTGTGCATTGCGCTCAGAAGCAAAAGCAACCGGCCCAAGAGTATCACTCATTCCGTAACGCGAAACCATATCACGCGCAAGTGCTGTAACAACAGCGAGGTCGCTGTGTGGTCCAGTTGTAATATCATTAAAAATCATTTCCTCGGCGGCGAAGCCGCCGAGCGTTGAGGCAATATCGTCAAGAAATTCTTTTTTACTTTGCATTTTTTTATCTTCAAACGGTAGCTTTAGCGTGTAACCGGCAGCGCGCCCGCGGCTAATTATGGAAATTTTGTGTACTGGATCGGCATACGGTAATACTGAAGAAATGATGGCGTGTCCGGCTTCGTGGTAAGCGGTAACTCGTTTTTCTTTGGCAGAAAGCATATGACTTTTGCGCTCTGGACCGAGCATCACTTTCTCAATCGAACGAATTAGGTCGTACTGTGTAACTTCCTTACGATTTTCACGTGCCGCAAGAATTGCACTTTCATTCATAATTGAATAAAGCTCCGCACCTGAGAATCCCGGCGTACGTGCCGCCACAACGGACATATCGGTATCGGGGCCAAGCGGTTTTTTACGTGCGTGAATTTTAAGAATTTCCTCGCGGTCGCGACGGTCCGGCAGGTCAATGACCACGCGGCGGTCAAAGCGTCCGGGGCGCAGCAGTGCCGGGTCAAGCACATCTGGCCTGTTACTTGCCGCCATAACGATAACTTTTTCCGTAGGTTCAAATCCATCCATTTCAACAAGAATTTGGTTCAGTGTCTGTTCACGTTCATCGTTACCGCCACCAACTCCACTACCGCGTACCCTTCCGACAGCATCAATTTCATCAATAAAAATAATTGCCGGTGCCGCACGTTTTGCCACCTGAAACAAATCACGCACACGAGAAGCTCCCACACCAACAAACATTTCTACAAATTCGGAACCTGAAATGGAAAAGAAAGGTACACCTGCTTCTCCGGCGACAGCGCGCGCAAGTAGTGTTTTCCCAGTACCTGGAGCGCCCATTAGGAGTATGCCTTTGGGGATACGTGCACCAATATCAAGGAATTTTTTAGGAGTTTTTAGAAAATCAACAATTTCCATTAATTCATCCTTTGCCTCACGCGCGCCGGCAACATCAGCAAAGGTAACTCGCTGTTTTGTATCGGCTGGGTCAGTTATGCGTGCCTTGGACTTTCCGAATGAAAATGCTTGCATACCAGCTCCTTTAACTTGCCGTGAAAGAAACCAAAATAGAAAAATAAGAAAAATAATCGGCAGTAGTATTGGAACAAGTGTTACTAACCAGAAGTGCCAACCCGACTCACCCTGAACCGTAATGGCAACTTTAGAGATCATTGCCGGTTTTACTCCATACGTTGCGAGTATCTCTGGAAGGCCAGTAGAAGGACCCTTACGCGACACGCGTTTGGTACCGTTTTCATATGTAAGATTGAGTGTATCGCCCGATACTTTAATGGCAGTTACTTTTTGTGCCGATACGTCTTGTGCCACTTGCGAAAGTGATATCTCTTTTGGTTTTGACCCTGGCGATGATATGAAAGTATATAGACTCATCAGCAACAGGAAAATGAGGATGGTTGAAATTAGATTGCCGGCAAAAGACCGGCCAAATGGTGAACGTAAGATTCTTTTTTTCTTCTTATTTTTACCACCGGTAGATGGGCGTCGAGGACTCTTTGGACGTGGTGTAGCCATAATAAAGAAACTATACACGAGAGTGCGTATAAATGGAACGCGCACATTATATGCGAGCACGCTATAATTTATTTATGGTACTCATCGTATACAAAAAAGCCACAATAAGGTATGAAATACTCAAGACATTTGAAGCTGGGGTTGAGTTAATCGGCACCGAGGTAAAATCACTACGTGGAAAATTGGGCTCTCTTGACGGGTCGCGCGTTGTTGTGCGCGGTGGTGAAGCATTTATTGTTGGTATGACTATTCCCCCTTATCAAGGAGCAAATGCATCAAAAAATTATGAACCCGAACATGCAAGACGATTACTTTTAAACAAACGAGAAATTACAGAACTTGCAAATGCTGAAATAAAAAAAGGCTTGACCATAGTGCCGTTTTCAATGTATAATACACACGGACTCATCAAGGCGAAAATTGCTATCGTACGTGGAAAGGGCAAGGCTGATAAACGTGAGGATCTCAAAAAACGTGAAGCCGTGCGTGAAGCTCAGCGCGCCTTGAAAGGAAATCGTTAAAATCCATAGTTGCATGGGTCAGACCTATGCAGCGCAAGGAATGACGGTAGTCCCGACATCGGCAGAAACACTCCTGTTGTTTGTACCGATATCGGGGGTGACCGGCTTTGACGGTCTGTACTTTGAGAATGTGCGACGCGGTGAACGCTCATCTAACACCTTAATCTAGTGAGTATTCAAACGTGCCAAGAAATCTCTTGCACGCGCAGTGTCTCCATACTTCGGTATGAATGACTTTGCGTTCGTACCCGTGACGGCTTGAGCGTAAGCTCGCCCTGCTTGTGCGACACCTTTCTACTCTGTTTTCACAGAGAGTGGATAAGGTGGAATTTCCTGTGAAATCGGTATTGTGTACGCCCATACACAATACTTAAACCTCGGGATCCGATAGGGATGGTTTTGTTTCAGTTTTGACACCCTACCCTAGAAATCAACTGAAACTACGCGTCGTAGACTCATCTCAAGGTCCGGATTCGG
>QIHV01000017.1 GCA_003229135.1 Candidatus Kaiserbacteria bacterium
TGGTTGCAGGTCTTTTAATAGTATTTAAAATACTATTTCTTTAAAAAATCCGTATAGTGTATTTTTATAAGTATTTTATGGTATCGTTTTGTTATTGGGGGATCGTCTAATGGTAGGACGACGGGTTTTGGTCCCGTTAATCTAGGTCCGAATCCTAGTCTCCCAGCCAATAACCATGCCTATAACAAGCCAACTTTCTTTGCTTCTAGTACACTGACCAATTGTGTTATGTTACTCTAACAAGAAGTAATTACTCAATACAGGAAGCACATGTCTCGTCACACAAGCCATAAGAAAAAAAAGCCACAAAATAAATCCATAAACAAACAAACACATTTTGTATTTATAGTAAATGGTGTGGTTATGGGTGTGGTTATCTTGCTTGGTGTGTATTATTTGTTTAGCTATACTAGTCTCGTACCACCCGCATATAATCCCATAATAATATCCATTAATATGGCGGCAAAAAGCAGAGCTCTGGTACCGCCGCAGCTTAATAAGGTTGCCTATAATGCTCGTATGCTCGCACTTGCACATAAAACCTTTACAACAACAGTACCGAATATTGTTAGTATCACCGCTACCGCTACACCCCCACTTATAATAAATGTATCATCAACTACAGCTAATCTCTGGCCTATAAAAACAGTTTACCCAAACTATGGTGCCATTTTGCCCTTTAATCGTATAGTTGCATATTATGGAAATTTCTATTCCCCGCAGATGGGTATTTTGGGTGAGTATCCTCCGCAAGAAGTACTGATAAAGCTTAAAAAAGCAGTTGCTGCGTGGCAAGCGGCGGACCCAACAACACCTGTGATACCAGCTATCGATTATATTGCCGTTACAGCGCAAGACAAGGCGGGGAAGGATGGAAAATACCGTTTACGTATGCCAGCTAGTCAGATAGAAAAAGCAATTCAGATGGCAAACGAAGCTGGTGGACTTGTTTTTCTCGATGTACAGGTTGGACTGAGCACTCTTCCACAAGAATTACCACCTCTAAAGAGATTTCTAAAAATGCCGCAAGTTGAGCTTGCAATTGATCCTGAGTTTTCTATGACTAAAAGCAGTATGCCGCCCGGTACCGTAATTGGCACGTTTGATGCGGACAACATAAACTATGCTGCAAATTATCTTGCCGGACTTGTGCGTAAATATCACATACCTCCAAAAATCTTAGTCATACATCGGTTTACTTACGATATGGTGACCAATTATCAAAAGATTACACCATTACCGCAAGTACAAATTGTTATTGATATGGATGGGTGGGGTTCACCAGCACGTAAAGAACGTACATACCGTGATGTTATTTCTCGCCAACCCGTACAGTTCACTGGAATAAAGTTGTTTTATAAAAATGATATTCGCCCACCAAGTACGCGACTGCTTACTCCTGTCGAAATACTTGAGCTTACGCCGAGCCCAATATTTATTCAATACCAATAATGAGTATGTGTTTATAAATCAAAAATATGTACCAAATATATGCTACGCTTATTAAATAATAGTCATAATTACATTATCCTATGAGTATTGAAGTTATAGTATTTTATCTGCTTCTTATAGACAGCATCAGCTGTGTTCTTATTGTATTTTTCGGTGAGCAATGGTACACAAAACATTTTCGTATTTTCTCACGCCTTTTCCCACCAGCAAAAGGATGGGCATTGTATTATCTGGTATTAGTTCTTTGGGTCGGTTCACTTTTATTTCGTATCAATGGACTAGTATAAGTTTATACGAACCTTACGAAACACAAGCAACGAAGAAAACCGCGCACGCCCTGAAGCTAACGGTTTCCTTGTTGCTTGCGCTCTTTATTTGACTTCATCAGCTAATCCGAAATCAAGTTCACGTTCTGGGATACGTACGGCGGTAAGCTTTACACGGATTGGGTCACCAAGTCGATATTGTTTTTTTGTATGACGTCCAACGAGCCTGTAGTTTTTTTCTTCATAGTCAAAGTAATCATAGCCAAGGTCACGAATACGAATCATACCGTCTGCATGAGTAGATTGTTCTTCCACATAAAGCCCGCGCTCAGTAACTCCTGAAATAACTGCATCAAACTCATCACCAATATGTGCCGCAAGAAACTCAACCTGCTTCATTTTAATAGAATTGCGTTCGGCGTGGGCGGCTGCAACTTCACGTTCCGAACAGTGAATCGAAAGAGTGCCAAGCTCGTCACGGTCTTGCTGAGAAAAACGGGTACCGTTAGCATAGTGTTTTAGAATGCGGTGTATAAGTAGGTCCGGATATCGTCTGATTGGTGAGGTAAAGTGTGTGTAATATTGAAATGCAAGACCAAAATGGCCGATATTTTTAGTGGAATAGATTGCCTTTGCCATAGAACGTAGCGTGGTGGTCTTAATGAGATATTCTTCTGGTGTATCTTTTACTTTCTCCAGAAGCGCATTTAGGTCAGCACCCTTCACGTGTCCAGCAT
Source organism: Candidatus Kaiserbacteria bacterium (assembly GCA_003229135.1). Taxonomy (GTDB): domain Bacteria; phylum Patescibacteriota; class Minisyncoccia; order Phycocordibacterales; family Phycocordibacteraceae; genus C7867-001. The sequence goes on from QIHV01000017.1 coordinate 2,456, forward strand.
GTGTGTCGAGATGATATCCCAAAACCCCGAGAAAAAGAGAAAGATTTTCTATACGTTCAGTATCAGGTTTATCATGTACACGATAGATAAGCCCATTTTGTATACCTTCCTTTTTTGAAACCTCTGCTAAATGCTGTGCAACGGCAACATTTGCCATAAGCATAAAATCTTCAATGAAAAGATTTGTATCCTGCCGCTCCTTCAAATGAATGGCAATCGGTACGCCCTTATCATTCAGGTCAATCTTTACCTCTGCGGTATCAAAATTAACAGCACCATTTTGTATTCGGCGAGTGCGTATCTTTTGCGCTAATGTGCGCAGTGTTACTAATTCATTATAAAATTCACCATTTTTAGTATCAAGAACACCTTGTGCTTCTTCGTATGCAAATCGTTTGTTGGAGCGGATAACTGTCTCACCAAACCAGCTTTCAAGTATATTGGCATCTTTATCAAGTGTCATAACTGCGGAAACCGCAAGTCGATTCTCATCTTGGCGCAGTGAACAAAGATCATTACTTAACACCTCGGGGAGCATAGGAATTGTACGGTCAACAAGATAAACACTTGTGGCACGGTCGCGCCCCTCGCGATCGATAGAAGTGCCTGGAGTTACAAAAAATGAAACGTCAGCTATGTGAATGCCAACTTCAATTTTGCCATCACCAATATCGCGTACCGAAAGAGCATCATCAAAATCTTTTGCATCTGCAGGATCTATTGTAAAGGTTGTTACATCACGAAAATCACGACGTACGCCACGTGTAATTTCAGTATCAATAAGTGCCTGTCCGTTGCGCTCTAGTTCTTGCGCCTCTTTTTCAACACCCGGTGGAAATCCTGGGTGAAAACCCTCACCAAGTACCAATGCGCGCATTTCAGTTTCGTGCACTCCCGCATCACCAATATCTTCCTCCACAACTGCGCACGGCATATTTTCTCCATCATTCCAATGTGTGAGACGAACAAATACCTTGTGTCCGATTGGTGGATGCTCACCGGAAATAATAAACGATGTGTACATATGCTTCAAATCAGGTAGTAAAACTACGTGGCCACCTTCCTCTGAAAGTGTGCCAACGAAAGTTGTGCGAGCGCGCTCAACAATACCGATTACTTTTCCTCCCTGACGCCGCTCAATAAGACCAGTAAGAACCATGTGTACGGTATCATCCGGTAGGGCAGTACCGAGCGACTCGCGAGGTATGATAACATCCTCTGCACCAGCATCTATTGAGAAAAAGCCCGTACCGCGACGGGTGATATGGATAATGCCTTCATAAGTTTTAGGAGTATCGTCAGGTTGATTCACCTTTTTACTCTAACAGACTTGTGGGTTATTTCAAAACTTATTTAAGCGTTATATTACAATATTTTCTGATACAGCATTTTCACCATATATTTTATTACACACTGCACATATCAATAAATAGTGGGCGTAGTGTACACTTATATGACAATATAATATTCATTATAAAATCAAATCAAAATAGTATCTAGGTTGAATACCATAAGACAAATATTGTATCAGTTATTTCAATCGACCATACTACATATTAATCGTATTATTTTTTTAGCAATGATCGCTTCAACAATTGAATCAAATAAATCGTTACGTCGTTGGGCAAAGCGTTTACCAAGCTCTATTATGGTTTACCCTGATAAATCTTGGAATCGTATTAAATATATTGTCTGGCGTGCTTACATACCACTACATCCACACGTACGTGATGTAGCCGTAGCATTTGATGCCGTGCAGCACACTGGTAGACAACCGTTTCTAATTGGACATGTCGCACCACACATTCCAATTAAATCATTCATCACACATCTGATTGATATAGGTTATGGTAATCACTTCGTAGCGTGGCATGATGATGATGAGCTGATAAGCGTGCGCATGACCGATGGTTTTACCCACCAATACCATCTACGAGTTTTTTCCGATGGAGCGGTACATGGACATTATGAATACACTCCTGAAGCGCACCCGCTCCTCCATCTCGACCAAATTAACTTTGAACACCGGCGTGAGTTTTTTCTTAAACAATTTGGAGAGCTAATTGTTCCGGCACCAACTGAAGAAATGGCTAAACTGGCTATTGACTATTATGCGCGTTGGCATCCTCACAGTCATTCTGCCCAAAAAGCAAAAGCCATACACATAGCAAAAATTATAGAACACATAAAATAAATAGCTGGAATATAGTTTTATTTTTTCCATAAAAGTAATTCCTTCGTTTGAACTTGCAGCATTTCTGCACTCGTGGCATACTTAATTCTTAATGGCCGTGAGGCCTTTTTATATTATGGACATACGAAATATAGCTATCATTGCACACGTTGACCACGGCAAGACAACCTTGACGGATGCTTTGCTACGTCAGACCGGTGCCATTACGGAAGGCGTATCAATGGATAGCGATGTTCTTGAACAAGAGCGTGGTATTACTATCTATTCCAAAAATGCAGCTATTGAATATAAAGGAACAAAGATAAATATTGTAGACACGCCGGGGCATTCTGATTTTGGTTCGGAGGTAGAGCGTGTACTGCGTTCCATCGATTCTGTATTACTGGTTGTAGACGCTCAGGAGGGACCAATGCCACAAACACGTTTTGTACTAAAAAAATCACTTGAACTTGGTTTAAAACCTATAGTGATTATAAATAAAATTGATAAACCAACGGCTGATCCAGCTCGCTGCGAAGAAGAGGTTCTTGAACTATTTCTTGAACTTGGCGCTACAGATGAGCAGGCAGATTTTAAAGTTGTTTATACAATTGGCCGTGAAGGTATCGCCAAACGAAACCTTGAAGATGAATCCAAAGATCTGACACCGCTCCTTGACGCAATCCTTGAACTCGTACCATTGGCGTCTACACCAGAGCATGCATCGTTACCCCTTCGACTTCAGTCATTTAATCTCGCCTATGATAATTTTCTTGGGCGTATGGCAATTGCTCGTATTTATGACGGTACCGTACACACAGGTGAGAGTATATTTATAAAAAATGCAGATGGTGATACTCGCACAGGTAAACTTTCTAAAGTTTTTACTTTTCTTGGACTTGACCGAGTAGAGGTAAATGAAGCACATGCCGGAGACATTGTACTTGTCGCCGGGCTTGCAGACATAGACATTGGTGAGACAATCTCACAAAACAAAGATGCACAACCTCTTCCCGCCATTGCTATTGATGAACCAACTATTACATTGTCATTTCTTGTAAATAATTCACCATTTGCCGGACGGGAAGGTAAGTTTGTAACAACGCGCCAAATTCGCGAATATCTTGAACGTGAGCTCGAAGTGAATGTCGGATTGCGTGTAGATTTTTCTTCAGCTGATGGTTTTACCGTATCTGGGCGCGGTGAATTACATATTTCTATTCTTCTGGAGAATATGCGGCGTGCGGGATATGAGCTTCAAATTTCACAACCACAAGTTATTACACGAGAAGAAAATGGAAAGAAAACAGAGCCGTTTGAGGAAGTAATTATTGATACACCAGCAAAATTTCAAGGTGCCGTTATAGAGCGTCTTGGCAAGCGTGCCTTTGTGCTCACAGACCTGCGTGACAATGGCATAACCGTACGCCTTACACTTGAAGGTCCTACACGTGGAATTCTTGGATATCGTACACAATTTGTTATTGATACGAAAGGTGAGGGTATTCTTTCCTCACGAGTTATCGGTTTTAAACCATATGCCGGAGAAATAAAGAAACGTCAAGTTGGATCGATGATTTCCATGACTGCTGGCAAGGCACTCGGCTTTGCTCTGTGGAATCTTCAAGATCGGGGCATGCTCTACATCTCGCCCGCAACAGATGTGTATGTTGGGCAAGTTATTGGTAACACTTCCAAAGGTGAAGAAATGTCAGTAAATCCAACGAAAGGTAAACAGCTTACAAATATGCGTGCCTCAGGTACGGATGAGGCCATCACAATAATACAACCATTTCTTTTGACTATTGAGCGCGGCATCGAGATTATGGCACAGGATGAATATTTGGAAATTACACCAAAATCCGTACGCTTACGTAAGCAATTTCTCAATGAAGCGGAGCGCTCCAAAGTGCGTCGTAGCTAATTTGTTCAAAACCGCACGAGCGGTGTGTTAGGATATAATAATTATATTAATTATTCAATCTGGTACTTATGGATACTCATACAACTTCGGATACAAAGAATACTGAAGCAAACAGCTACCTAACACCGATTGCAGTGGTATTGGGAGCAATCATAATTGCGGGGGCATTTTATTTTGGTCATGGTGGAGTAGCCGCACCTACCGCAGGACAGCCAACAAGAGGACAAACACAAGCAGTGGTAAATATCAATGATGTAAAAACAGCGGGAGAGCCGTACATAGGCAGTAAAAACGCTCCTGTGACCATGGCACTCTGGTTTGATTACCAATGTCCTTTCTGCAAATTGCTGGATACCAATTCTATGCCAGAGCTCTATACCAACTATATAAAGACGGGCAAGCTAAAGATTGTCTTTAAAGATTTTGCATTTCTTGGACCAGATTCAGATACTGCTGGACTTTTCGCTCGTGCACTGTGGGATCTCTACCCAAATAGATTCTACGCTTGGTATCAAGCAATGTATGCTGCACAAGACGAAGAAAACTCAGGTTTTGGAAATTTGGCAAGTATTGAGAAGTTAGCAAAAGGATTCCCTGGAATTGATGAGGCAAAAGTTGTTACACAAATGAATAGTCATAAGAGTGAATACGCTGCCGCCATGAGTGCTGATCGTGCAGAAGGAGAGAGTATGGGCGTGAGAGGCACCCCAAGCTTTATTATTGGTACGCATCTCTCGGTTGGAGCGCAGCAATACAGCAAAATCAGTGCACTCATTAACGCGCAGCTACAAAAAGTGAAGAAGTAGAACGATGTACGCTATTTGTGTGTTTTCCACAGCCGGTGCATTGCGCCGGCTGTGGTATATAACATAGAGAGATTATTCGCTAAATAAAATATTATATGAATATAATCGCAATCTCTGGAAGTTTACGAAAAGGTTCTTATAACACAGCGTTATTGCGTGCCGCTAAAAAATACTCATCGGATGAAATGAATATATCTATTTTTGATATATCTACATTACCGTTATATAACCAAGATGCAGAAATGATATTACCGACATCGGTGCAAACGCTCAAAGATGCCGTAAAATTATCAGATGGCGTTATTATTGCCACACCAGAGTTTAACCGTTCAATTCCCAGCGTGTTGAAAAATGCACTTGATTGGGGCTCTCGCCCATTTGGTAAAAACTCATTTGTGGATAAATCAGTACTTGTACTCGGCGCATCAATCGGTCAAATTGGCACAGCGGTAGCACAACAGCATCTAAAACAAATACTGCTTTTTCTTGATATGAAAGTATTTGGGCAGCCAGAGTTCTATCTTTCAAATGCTGCACAGAAATTTGATGAAAATGGGGATCTCATTGACGAAGAAACTATAAAATTTCTTACAAAAATGCTCACTGTTTTAGAATCTAAAATTACACACTCACTAAAATAGATGGCTATTCTTTTGGTACATCTGTAAATGTACGCCAATATCGATGAGCAAAAAAGAAGAAAACCAGCAGCACAGCTACTAAAAGCGGCCACCGCCACTCTCCAAGTAAATGAAGTGTATAGAAACCGAATATAAATGAAATGGTGAATAATGAAGTTACCCACACAACTACCGATGCCGCCGAAACGGGAACAAAACGACGATATCGTACTCCAAAGAATCCGCAAGCTGCATACATAGGAAAACGAAATCCAGGCATAAAGCGTGTGGTAAATATGGTTGGTCCAGACCGATTCTGTACCATTGTTCGTAGGCGTGCGATGTGTTCGTGCTCAACAATTCGTTTTGCAAAGTTATAGCGAGTAGCAAGATGTCCAACTGTGTATGCAACCGAGTCGGAAATTATAATACTTATGATAAGCACAACAAGTCCTTCTATAACTGGAATTTGATGGCTAGAAGCAAGTACGCCAACAAATGCGATGGTGGCATCCTCAAGAACCATTACTCCCAAGAAGATGACTATGAGCAGTAGCCATGGAGATTCTGACGCAGAAAGAATGTGATCAAATATAAGTGTTGGTAAGTACATATATGCTATGCAGCATACAACATTGATACAAATGATGCTTGAAGAAAATTGTATTAAATCTACTGTGGCTTACGTTACTTACATTAAATTAATATATTAATTTGGACCCGTCTGTATACGATTAGCAGCTTGTTTAGGCTGTGTACTGGTCGATACAAGTACTCGGTTTGATTTACCTAACGTGTGTATAATAGTCACAGTGTGCGTGGGTTGGTCATCTTTGCCGTGGTCATGCCCAAGTGAATAACCGGCATAAAAAGTAATGGCAAGAGCGGCAAGCACAATTAGAACCTCGATTAAAGCACGATTGTGATACGGTGGTACTATTTTTGTATTATCTTGATGATTGTTATGTACGGTAATCATAATTATATAGCAAGTTGCTACACTTAAGTTAAGTATACAACTTCAGTACGGTATATTTCAAACACTTATCATATAAAGTGTGTATATTCCGTAGTACAGTTATGGGTATTTTTATATTTATAAATACACGTTAATATAATGACTTATGACTGAACAAGATTTTGAAAATCTTGCCGCACAGGAATTTTTGCACGTTCCGCCACGTTTTGCCGTACATATTGCAAATGTTGCATTGCTTGTTGAAGATGAACCAAGTGTTGCCACTCGAATAGAAGAAAAGCTTACGGAGCAGCAAACACTACTTGGTTTATATCATGGTGTACCACTTTCTGTTCGTGGTGATGGATATGGTATTGGTGGTACTTTACCGGACACCATAACCCTTTATCGCAAACCAATTCTAATGGAGGCTAATGAGCGTATGCATACAAATACAAAATATACATTGCAAATTGCAACACGCGTTATGATACGCGAAACACTTTGGCATGAGTTGGGGCATGCGTTTGGTCTTGCTGAAGAGACTATTAATGTACGCGAAACACAAGGAACTAACCACTATCCTGATAAAAAGCACTAGAAATACAATAGTTGCACCATATGAAGATTAGCCGTAAGATATCGTCATATGGCATATCCGGTTCGATGGATAATTATAGTACTATCATTTTTTGGTATTGCTGATTCAGCATATCTGGCACAGCATACGGTAATTGGCTCTTTGCCATCGTGTTCTTTTGGTACCGTTGACGGATGCCGTATTGTCGCTGAGAGTGCGTATTCTCATCTTTTTGGTATTCCACTGGGCGTGTACGGCGTTGTATTTTATGGTTTGATATTTGTACTTGCCGCGCTTTCGCTCATAATATTTCACATCCACATTACACGCTCACTGCGGGTACTCGCAGTAATTGGCGCAACGGCCTCCGTAGTTTTCATTTGTATACAAGTATTTATTATTGGGGCATTGTGTATGTATTGTGAGACGTCAGCAATCCTTTCATTCCTTATACTTATTGCCGTATGGTTACCGGAACACTTAAAAACCTATCCAAATCCACCCAAACCAAATATTAAGAGTTCTTAAGCATCTAACACGACAGGCACCGTTTTATATGTTCGCTACTTTCCACGTTTTCTAGGTCAAGGTATACTGATTGGTATGAAGTATGCTGTAGTAATTCTTGTAATACTACTTATGCCAGCAAGTGTGTTTGCTGCAACAGTAGTTTCGGCAAAGTCTCTTGTTTTTACTAGCCACGTCTCAAGTGGTCAAAATATCTATCTTGCAGGAGTCAGTGTAACTGTAGCAACAACCTCTCCAGCTGACTTAACCGTACTTGGTGGGTCGGTTGTGGCGTCGTCTCCAATTAAGGGGGATGCACTTATTGCTGCTGGTTCTATTGAACTTCGTGGCAGTGTCAGTGGCGACGTGCGAGCTGTTGGCGGACAAGTAACTGTTGACGCTCCTGTTTGTGGTGATTTGGCACTACTTGCTACGTCGATTAACGACTATAAAGCCAATGCAAAAGATATTCTTGCTATTGGTGGCAATATACATCTTGAGT
>QIHV01000015.1 GCA_003229135.1 Candidatus Kaiserbacteria bacterium
GAGCCAATGGCGTGTGCTGTCGGTGCAAAGCTTCCGGTACACGAAGCTGTTTGTACTATGGTTCTCGACATTGGTGGCGGTACCTGTGATATTGCAGTACTTTCTTTAAGCGGAACTGTCGCATCAAAAAGCTCACATATTGCTGGAGACCGATTCAATGAAAACATTATTGATTATGTACGTAATGAGTTTAGGCTTTCTATCGGAGAACCAACAGCTGAAGATATAAAAATATCTATAGGTACCGTATTACCGCAACAAGATATGCTGCAGCGTTCGGTACGTGGTCGTGATTTGGCTACGGGACTGCCACGCGAGGTTGAGCTTAACGATACACATATACGTGAGGCGCTTTCGCCATCACTTGATGCTCTACTTGATACCCTTAAAGAAGTTATTGAACAAACGCCAACGGAGTTACTTTCAGATGTGCTTGAGCACGGCGTAGTGGTATTTGGGGGTGGTGCACTACTACGCGGGTTACCTGAGCTTCTTGCCAAAATGCTAGGCGTGCCGGTGCGTGTCGCCTCGGACCCGCTAACGTCAGTTGTGCGCGGTACTGGGATTATCACAGAAGATCCGCGCCCATTTGTTGATATATTCCTCCATGAAGAAGCCATTCTTTCACAAGCGTAATACGCTTATCAGATTTCGTATTTTTTCATTTGGTACGAGTATTCTCGCACTGGGATTTTTGCTGATAATATTTCGTGTAACTATGCCTGGGTTATTTCTAGAGGCAGCTGCACCGCTTTTTAATATTGGCACATCTCTCACAACCGATGTTTTCAATGTAACAAATAGTTTTGCCAATACTCGCGCACTTACAAATGAAAAAACTCAACTTTTAACACGGAATAACATACTGTTACGTGAGAACGAAACTCTTATGGCACGGGTTCAAGATCTGACGGCACTCATAGGTACTTCAACACCACGTGTGCACGGTATTGTTGCAAATGTGCTGGCGAGACCACCACAATCACCGTACGATACACTTCTAATTAATTCATCGGCAAGTTCACACATAATACCTGGGGATTATGTGTTAGCACAGGGAGGCACTCCAATTGGAACCATAGGAGCTGTATATGCACATACAGCATATGTAATACTTTTTTCCACACACAATGCCACAACCACAGCCTGGGTTGGTACAAAACGTACCCCAATCACACTCATAGGAACTGGTGCGGGAATGTTTACGGCTCGTGTGGTACGTCAGGCGGGTGTTTCCATAGGGGATAGGATATTAGTACCAGGTCCTGGTTCGGTACACACGATAGGAACGGTTGTACGACTTGATACAGAACCGGTTGCCACTATGATAACGCTACGCATACGTCCACTTGTAAATATATTCTCACTTACAACAGTTGAGGTTGTGCCACATTAATTTATATGATATTTCGTTTTCTATCTATTTTTGCACTTTTCTCGCCATTCTTTTTTCCATGGTTATACACAGCAGTAGTGGCAATTATTGCTTCCGCTCGTTACCCATTAGTGGCATTTATTGTTGGAATTGAAATAGATGCTCTTTACTACGTACACGGTGTTACAAGTCTGCCTTATGCCAGTGTGTGGGGTATTATAGTTATGATACTTGCAATATTGATACGCCGTTTTACAAGAGTATATCTTATTACATCATGAAATGGTTAAGACGTCGTCACAAATTACATAGTTATGAAATTGCACCAGATGAGATTTTTCTGGACTCTGCCAATATTTCATCATTTGATGCGGCTCAATTTGAAGGACGGCTTGAGAAGCCAATATCACATCGTACATTCATTTGGCTCTTTATCTCACTTGGATTATTAAGTGTGATAATTATTGCACGTGCAGCTGACCTACAAATTCTTCACGGACCCGCTTTTGCCGCAGAGAGTGCACACAATAGTTTAAGCTCTACAATACTGTTTGCACCACGAGGTGTAATTACCGATACCAACGATGTGGTTATTGCGGAAAACATTGAACGCTCAGATGGAAGTAATGGACGGTATTATACATTACCAGCATTAGGGTCAATTATTGGTTATGTTTCTTTACCAAAAAAAGATGCAAGTGGGCATTACTATGATACTCAAGAGGTTGGTCAGGCCGGACTTGAAGCACAATATAATAAATTATTAACGGGAAAGAATGGAACACTTCTCACTGAAAGAGATGCATTTGGTAATGTTCGTTCACAAGGGACCATTGTGCCACCTCAAGATGGGAAAACACTACATCTTTCAATTGATACGGGTGTAGAAAATTTATTTGCGCGAGCTCTTGCCCATGTTGTAACGAGCATACATTTTATTGCGGGTTCAGGAGTAATTATGAACGTACACACCGGTGCTGTGCTAGCCATTGTGTCATATCCAAGTTACAACCCAAACATAATGACAAATGGAGGTCCGTCAAACGTAATTGTAGGATATACAAAAAATGTAGGTCATCCTTTTCTTGACCATGCAGCACAGGGAGTCTATGCTCCAGGGTCAATTGTTAAGCCGTTCATTGCTGCAGGTGCTCTTACGGATGGAATTATTACGCCAAATACAATTATCGATGATAAGGGGCGCATCTCGATTCCTGACCCATACCACCCGGGGCGTGAGTTTGTTTATACTGGATGGAAGGCACTTGGACTTATGGATGTGCGCAAAGCAATAGCATGGTCATCAGATATATTTTTCTATACAGTTGGCGGTGGTTTTGGTAAACAAAAAGGGCTTGGTATCGACAGGCTGGATTATTGGTACGGCCAATTTGGTCTTGGAAAATTAACTGGCATTGATTTGCCTCGTGAAGTCAAGGGCTTGGTTCCAAGCCCCGCATGGAAAGAGGCAACTTACCACAGGCCGTGGTATTTGGGTAACACATATTTTACATCTATTGGACAATATGCAATGCAAGTAACACCAGTTCAAATGGTGCGAGCGACTGCTGCGGTTGCCAATGGCGGAAAGCTGCTTACACCAAGGATACGTGCAAATCAAATGCCAGTTTATATTCGCGTACCCGTTAGTAGTGCATCCTTGACTGTTGTGCGCGAAGGCATGCGTCTGGGCGTGACAGGAGCACTTGCAAGAGCTGTTAATTTGCCATATCTCGCAGTTGCGGCAAAAACCGGTACTGCACAAGTCGGGTTACACAACCAGTACGACAATGCGTGGGTTGAGGGGTTCTTTCCATATAAAAATCCGAAGTATGCTTTTGCAGTAGTTCTGGAGCGTGGTCCATCAGGTGCCGGTGAGCAAGCTGTTCACGTAATGAGTGATTTATTTAATGCGCTTCATGCGGTAAACTCGCCATATGTTGGGGGTACTGCCACTACAACACCTCTATCATTTCCGGTAAACCAATCTTCCAAACCATAGAAACATCTTGCACTTCCGGTAAGCTCGCGTACAATCACATAATAACTTATTGTTTATGACTGAAATACAAGAAACTATTGTCTCACAGGAAAAATTTGATGAGATGGTTAAAGAGCTCGAATACCTTAAAACTGAGCGGCGTACAGAAATCGCCAAAAATCTTGAGTATGCAAGGTCACTTGGTGACCTTTCAGAAAATGCCGAGTATCAAGAGGCACGCGACCTTCAAGCCGCAACTGAAGACCGCATTCGTCGTTTAGAGGGTTTAGTTAAAAGTACAAAAATAATCACTCAGAATAAGAAAAAAGATGTTGTTGGATTTGGGTCAACCGTATCAATACACCGTGACGATGATGGTGCTGTATATGAATACACAATTGTAGGTTCAGAAGAAGCAGATATGCGAGCACATAAACTTTCTCACGTATCGCCGCTTGGTGCGGCACTTATGGGTAAGAAAAAGGGTGACTCCTTCACCTTTGAGACTCCAAGCGGCAAGCAGGCATATACAATAGAAAAAACTTCATAAAAACTGTACACCTTTTACTGTTGAAGTAATTTTCTGTTATAGTAACTCATATATGGCACTCGATGATATTCGTAATGAGCGGCTTGCCAAGCTCACACATTTGCGCGAACTGGACATCGATCCGTTTCCATCGCACGCCGCACGCACACACACCGCACAGGAATTTCTTGACACTCATAGTGCACTTGAGAAAAGTCACGATACGGTAACACTTGATGGGCGTGTAATGTCCATTCGTGAGCATGGCGGCTCCGTGTTTTTAGATATTTTTGATGGTAGTGCACGCGCGCAGGGTTATATGCAAAAAGATTCTCTTGGAGAGAAATTATTTACACTATTTGCCAAAGTCGTTGATGTTGGAGACAGTATTGAACTTACTGGTACAGCTTTCACCACCAAACGTGGTATGAATTCTCTTTCTGTGAGCGGGTGGCGTATGCTTTCAAAATCACTTCGCCCAATTCCCGATAAATGGTTTGGTATTAAAGATGAAGAAGAGCGATACCGAAAACGATATCTTGATATTTTACTTTCTAATGATCTTGCCGACCGTTTCCGCCGCCGCTCAATGTTTTGGAATACTATCAGGGAATATCTCCTTAGTCGAAACTTTATCGAAGTCGAAACACCCACACTGGAAACAACCACGGGCGGTGCGGATGCGCGCCCATTTGTAACGCATCATAATGCACTCGGTATCGATGCATATTTACGTATTAGTGCCGGTGAGCTGTGGCAAAAACGGCTTATGATTGCCGGATTACCAAAAGTCTTTGAAATTGGACGTATTTTTCGCAACGAGGGAATGTCGTATGAACATGCTCAGGACTACACACAACTAGAGTTCTATCAGGCATTTTCAGATTATGAAGATGGTATGGAGTTTGTAACTGATTTATATCGTACCATTGCAGATAAAGTATATGGTACGCGAACCTTTTCCATAAAAGAATTTACTGTTGATTTAAATACCGCGTGGGAGCGATATGATTACAGCACACTTATTAAAACTAAATTTAGTATTGACCCGCTTGAAACCACCATCGAGGAAGTTTGCAATGTTCTTAAAGAGAATTGTATATCATTTGAATCAAAACAGCTTAATTTAGAACGTGGCGTAGACTTGCTCTGGAAACAAATACGCAAGACTCTTTCCGGTCCAGGCTTTTTGATTGGTGTTCCCGTGTATCTAGAACCGTTGGCAAAGCGTAATAAAAAAGATCCGCGTACCGTAGACAGATTTCAAGTAATCCTTGCGGGGAGTGAAATGGGTAAGGGGTTTAGCGAATTAAATAATCCACTTGACCAAGCAGAGCGTTTTGAACATCAACAAAAGTTGCGTGAAGCTGGTGATGAAGAAGCACAAATGAATGATGCATCATATGTAGAAGCTCTTGAATATGGAATGCCTCCGACTTTTGGATTTGGCGTATCGGAGCGTCTTTTTAGTTTCCTTGAGGGTGTTTCCATTCGTGAAGGACAACTATTTCCACTACTACGTCCAAAACGATAATATCGTACTAGCCTTATTTTAGTACGGAAACCTTTTGTTTTCCGTACTTTTCCTTTTGATATAGACATTCACTATAATTAGTAATTTTTATACTTGTGGATAACCATTAGGCATAGTGGGAGAAAGTGGCATATACTTATCTATTAGTGGGAAGAAGTGGGAGATTAAATATATATACTTTCTATTCAACTCACAAAGCTTTTAAAATTATATGTTTATCGGAGAATATCGACATACTTTTGATGCAAAGAACCGCATCTCTCTACCGGCAAAGTTTCGAAGTGATCTTGGTCGATCGGTAGTGATAACTCGCGGACTGGATAAATGTTTATTTGTATATCCAAAAGCGGTGTGGAAACGCGAGGCGCAAAAAATTGCACAACATTCAACAGGTGGTGCGGCCGGTCGAGGGCTTGCACGTCTTATGCTTGCCGGAGCAAGTGAGTCCGATGTTGATTCTAACGGTCGTGTACTTATACCGGACTATCTGCGTACATTTGCGACACTAAGTACCAAAGCCGTACTCGTTGGCGTCAATGACCGTGTAGAAGTATGGGATGAGAATGCGTGGCAAGCATATACGGTCAGTATTGAACGTGATGCGGACCAGTTTGCCGAGAAACTCGGTAACCAAGGTTCTTTGTAATACTTATGGAAGAACAACACAAAGCGGTATTTCTAAAAGAAGCTATTGATGCCTTATCAATAGAGCGCGGTGATACTGTTGTAGATGCAACTGTTGGTGGGGCGGGGCATTTTGCAAAGATGTTGCACGCACTTGATTCTACCGGCACATTGGTCGGTATTGATGCTGATGGCGATTCACTTGTACGAGCTAGAAAGATAACCAATGATCTTGGTGTACACGTAGAACTTATTGAGGAAAATTTTCGTAATCTTGCATACATACTAGACAAATTGCATATCACAAAAATTGATAAATCACTTTTTGACTTGGGATGGAGTAGTTTTCAACTCACCTCCAATCGTGGTTTTTCATTTCAAAAAGATGAGCCGCTTCTTATGACCTACTGTAAAAATAGTATGCACACAGTGGCTGAGCTTGTAAACAGTGCTCCAGAAGAAAAGCTCTCAGATATTTTATATACATTGGGTGAAGAACGTTTTGCACGACAAATCGCCCGCTCAATTGTACAAGAGCGACATAACAAACGTATTTTAACGACATTTGAGCTTGTAAGTGCTGTTATGAACGGTACTCCGGTGTGGTATCAGCATCGCAGAGTACACCCTGCGACTAAAACATTTCAAGCTCTTCGCATTGCGATTAACGATGAACTTGGTGCCATTCGTGAAGGGCTTACCGTAGCGCTGGAACGTACTCGTCCCGGTGGACATATTGCGGTTATTACTTTTCACAGTATTGAAGACCGCATCGTAAAAATGCTTTTTCGTGATGCGGCAAGTGTTGGTCGCGGTACCGTTCTCACCAGAAAACCAGTAGTGCCTTCAGTAGAAGAGATTGCTGCTAACCATCGTGCGCGAAGTGCAAAGCTGCGTGTTTTTGTGTGTGCGCCGATACCTGCACGTGAACCGATTTGTCACTCTAACCAACATTTATATGCATAATTTTTCTCAAACTATCACCGCTGCTGCACGCATGCCGATTATTCCGACACTTTCAATAATTGCAGGTATTTTTTTAATAAGCTATGTCGCCATGATGGCATTTGTTATGACATACGGTGCTATGCAAATGCAGTTCGCACAAAGTGTGCGAGATACTGGCGCTCATGTTGGTGTGCTTGAGTCGCAATATCTTGCTCTTGTAACAAAAATAAATCATACAAATCCAGCCACTCTTGACCTTACAAAACCAACCTCTATCGCTTATATCATCGACACCTCACAACCAACGGTTTCTATACGAATGCGCTAGCTAAGTGTCCCATGCGCACCACTTTTCGATACAGATTACGCATTCTACTTGGATTGCTTGGTGTGATAGCATTACTCATTGTAGTAAGACTATACGTCGTACAAATCATATACGGAAGTGATTATTCAATACGTGCCGATCATCAATACACCTCAAGTGCAAGTTCACTATATGACCGCGGTACGATTTACTTTACAAGAAAAGACGGAACACGTATTTCTGCTGCAACACTTGAAACCGGATTTCTTGTCGCTATAAATACGGTAACGCTTCGCAATCCTCAAACTGCTTACGATGCCATTAATGCAATAACACCAATTAATCATTCGGTGTTTTTTACTATAGCGGCAAAACGAAACGACCCCTACGAAGAAGTTGCACACCATCTTTCCATAAATCAGGGAGAGGCTCTATCTGTAAAACACATTCCGGGTGTAATGGTCATTCGTGAACGGTGGCGATACTATCCCGGTGGTACACTTGCAGCACACGCAATTGGTTTTGTTGCATACAATGATGGCAATACTCTTGGTGGACGTTATGGGTTGGAACGCTACTACAACAGTACACTGACTCGTACAGGTAACACTTATCGAAATTTCTTCGCTCAAATATTCTCAAATATCGGCGATGTTTTTATCAATTCACAATCTGACCGTGAAGGTAATATCGTAACCACCATTGAGCCTGAAGTGGAGTCACGACTAATGACAGACTTGGCACGAGTACAGAAACGCTACCGTAGCAAAGAAACTGGTGGCATCATTATGAATCCCGCAACTGGTGCGATTATTGCGTTGGGAAGCGTACCAACATTCAATCTAAATAACTTCGAATCTGCAACAACATCAACTTTCGCAAACCCACTCGTTGAGTATGTTTATGAATATGGTTCTATTATGAAGCCACTTACAATGGCTTCTGCACTTGATGCGGGATTAGTAACACCACAAACAACATACGACGATACTGGGTGTATTCATATTGATGGGGATAGAATTTGTAATTGGGATTATAAAGCTCGTGGAGTTATTCCTATGGGACAAATAATCGTTCAGTCACTTAACGTTGGTGCCTCATGGTTGGCTGAGCGACTCGGACAAGAACGATTTCGCACATATTTTACTAAACTATTCGGACAAAAAACAGGAGTTGATTTGCCTAACGAAACTAATGCGCTCTTGAGTAATTTGCAAAGCACGTACCAGGTGGATTACGATACCGCAGCTTTTGGACAGGGCATAGCGGAAACCCCGATGCAAATGATACGTGCTCTAGGTGCACTTGCTAACTATGGAGTTATGGTTCAGCCACACCTTGTAAGTGAAATACAATATCAATCAGGTAAAATTAAGAAACTCAATTGGAGTAAAAAAGTACCGGTTTTTTCTGCAACAGCAGTACGCGAAACGACAAAAATGATGACAGAACTTACAGATGTCGAGTTAGACCATGGACGAGCAAAAATTCCAACTATGGCTGTTGCGGTGAAAACTGGTACAGCACAACTCGTTAAGCCAACAGGCGGATATTATACAAACAAATTTTTTCACTCATTTGTCGGGTTCTTTCCAAGTTACTCTCCACGGTTTATTATCTTACTTTATACGGATAACCCACACGGAGCAGAATATTCCGCAGAGACGTTAGCATCAAGTTTTATGGACCTTACACACTTCCTTATCAATTATTATCATATACCGCCCGATCGTAACTTAACACCATCATTATGATTAAACATATTCTTCGTGCCCTAATAGTATGGATTCTTGCATCTTTTTCGCGAGGCATCATTCGTAAATACCGCCCGACTATTGTGATGGTGACGGGCAGTGTTGGTAAGACATCTACAAAAGATGCCATTGCTGCAGCGCTGTCAAATTCATTTTTTCTGCGCAAAAGTAAGAAAAATCACAATACTGAATTTGGTGTGCCTCTAACTATCATCGGTGTGAAAAATCCATGGAAAAATCCATTCGCATGGCTACTCGTCTTTCAAGAAGCACTTACATTGTTATTGTTACCAAATCATTATCCAAAGCTTTTAGTACTTGAAGTTGGCGCAGACGGACCAGGAGATTTAATACATATTTTACACATCGCAACACCAGACATAACCGTTGTAACACAGCTACCGGAGGTTCCGGTACACGTAGAAGCATATGCAACTCCACAAGCGCTGCGCGATGAAGAGTTTATGCCGGCGTACGCACTTGCACCCGCGGCGCCACTCATTGTTTCCTCAGACGATAGTTACGCGCTTGCAATGGCGGCGCGCCTGCCGGCGCGCCTTATTACGTACGGTATTGCCAAAGATGCACAAATACGTTTGTCAAATATTCATACTTTTTCTTTAGATAGAAAAATTGAAGGTATGCAGGCGGATATTTCAGTACAAGGAGAAACAAACACACTTACTGTGCACGGCTCTATCGGACAACATCAGCTATCACCGGCTGCCGCCGCACTGGCCGTTGCGTCAGCGCTTGACGTGCCAACAGCAGATGCACTCACTGGTCTAGAGTCGTATGTTCCGCCACCTGGAAGAGAGCATATTTTCTATGGAAAAAACGACATACTTATTATCGATGATTCTTATAATTCCTCGCCAGCAGCCGTAAAAGAAGCACTCACGACACTGAGCACACTTCAAGCTAACCGTCGTATTGCAGTTTTGGGTGACATGCTTGAGCTTGGTCGTTATTCGGTAGAAGAGCATCAACGAGCGGGAAAACTTGTAGCACAAATGGCAGATATTGTAGTAACAGTTGGTATGCGTGCTCGTGGAATTGCCGATGCTGCACACAAAGAGGGTATGAGTACCGATGCTATATTTATGACCGACACGTCAAATGATGCAATACCGATACTTGAAACACTCATTCAAAAAAACGATGTACTTTTAGTCAAAGGATCACAAAATATCCGCACCGAATTAATTGTGGAGGCATTTCTAGCCGATCGTACCGATACAACAAAACTCGTACGCCAAAGTTATATGTGGAAAAATAAACACTAACCTAAAGCCGCGTGTACTGATCCGCAGCTAGCACTAGCACTATTTTTCTGGTATAAACACTTCATCGCGGCCCTATCGTCTAATGGCTAGGACATCACCCTCTCACGGTGGTAATCGGGGTTCGACTCCCCGTAGGGTCACAAATTGAAACTACTATAT
>QIHV01000024.1 GCA_003229135.1 Candidatus Kaiserbacteria bacterium
AGCGCTGTGCGCTGTTGCCATTGCCAGCGCATGGTAAGTGAAAGACATGTTGTCATTGTCGACAACCATGTATTTTGCCCAGACCACCAGGAGAAGAGGGAGTGTCGCCTCATTGGAGGCCACTTCAACGTTAGGCTGTTCATTAAACATAATGGGTTCTAATGGCGCGGGATAAACATCCCGTCATCGTTCTTCGGAAAGAACAGTGACGGGATTTACTTTTCTAATTTTTAGAATAATGGACAAATGAATAGGTTGCGTTCGGCTATATTTATTATTTATTTTTATAAGCCTCGATGTGGTCACTCTCTAACGAGGATACGCGCCGTGTAGCTGTCAATATTGTTGTGGATGTATATATCACGTATAGTGTATTAAGCCGTCACCTTGCAAATATACTATGAAAACCACAGAACGTATTATCGTGTCAGTGGGAGGATCACTTCTTGTTCCAAACGAGATTGATACTAATTTTCTATTAAATTTTCGTACACATATTTTACGCGCCACCATACGCGGGCTTTCTTTTTTTATTATTACTGGCGGAGGTAAAACTGCTAGAAATTATCAAGACGCTGCAAGAAATGTACGTGATAACAATGTCTCGCACGCAGATCTCGATTGGCTCGGCATTCACTCCACACGCCTCAACGCACACCTCCTTCGTACTGTATTTCGTGAGGTGGCATATTCACATATCATTAAAGATCCAGATAAACCTGTTGATACCAACAAGCCAATTATAATAGGGGCTGGCTCACAACCCGGATGGTCAACGGATTACTGCGCAGTCATTGCCGCACAGACACTCGGTGCACACAAAGTTATAAATCTATCAAATATTGATTATGTTTATAGTGCCGACCCGCGTACGCACACAGATGCAAAACCGATTGAGCAAATGGGCTGGAAAGATTTTAGAGCGCTAATTCCAAAGAAATGGGATCCAGGGCTCTCTACTCCTTTTGACCCTGTCGCTGCAAAAAAAGCGCAAGCACTCGGATTGGAAGTTGTTATCTTAAACGGAGGAAACCTTAACAGTTTTGAACACTATCTTTCCGGCAAACAATTTGTCGGTACAGTTATTTCGTAGCAAGTATTTTACTGACAGAGAATTGTGTAGTGCCACTACCTTCGCCTCTTGGTGAAGTACAGTGCGACAGGTACTAAAAGTGGTGCGGCTAATAAAACAGATGAGTATGTTCCGGCAATAACTCCCACGAGCATTACCAGTGCAAAGTTTACGGTGGTTGCACTGCCAAGTGTGGCAAGTGCGATGAGTGCGATGATAACCGTGAGCGATGTATTGATGGAACGATTCATAGTTTCCATAATGGAACGTCCAACAACCTCAACAAACTCTTCATGGGCTGAAGTTTTCTGATTACGTGCAAGGTTCTCACGTACGCGGTCGAAAATAACGATAGTATCATTTACCGAATACCCCAAAACTGTGAGTAGTCCGACCACAAACAGCGCGCCCGCCTGTACTCCGGTAAAATGTTCCCAAATGGCATAGAAACCAATCGGCACTAAGAGGTCGTGTACTAAAATCGCCACAACAATTGCACCATATGTCCATGAAGATACAGGTCTTGAAACACGCCGAAATGCCCATGTTATATAAAGCACAATAGTAAGCACAACTACAAGAAGCGCCACAAGTGCCTTGCGCCCGAGTTCAGAGCCGAGTGTAGGGCCGACAGATGTAAACTGCAGCTGCGTAGCGCCAGCCCCTTTAGGAGAAAGTGCTGCAAGCACTGCGGTGTGTTCTTTCGGTGTAAGCGTACGTGAGCGAAGCACGATGTTATGGGTACCTGTATAGCGTAGTGAAATATCACTTAGCGGTACGGCAGACACACGTGTATTAAGTGTTGATAGACTTGGACGTGTTCCATGGTAAGCAACCTCTACAAGCGAGCCGCCAGTAAAGTCAATACCAAGTGGTAACCCATAAAGTGATATGGCGCCAATTGAAAGTGCCAGAATAGCACCTGTTATGGCAAAGAATAGTTTTCGATGAGTAACAATAAACATAATTAATTTTTATCAGAAAGTGGCACACGAACGTGTAGCCCACAACTGGTCAGGAAACGCCAAATACCGACATTTCTTTCCGGTAAAATTGCGAACAAAAAGATGCGTGATATCGATACTGCTGAAATAAGCGAGGCAAGTACGCCAAGTGCAAACGTAAGTGCGAAGCCCTGCACCATAGATGTGCCAAGCCAATACAACACAACCGAGGAGATAAGCATAGTCACGTGCCCGTCTCGAATTGCCGGCCACGCACGAGCAAAACCGATGTGTGATGCTTCGCGCGCACCCTTCCCCATACGAAGCTCTTCTTTGATACGTTCGAATATAAGCACATTGGCATCAACCGCCATACCTACTGAAAGAATAATTCCGGCAATACCTGATGCCGTAAGAGTAATTGGAATAATTTTAATAACCGAAAAGATAAGTGCGAGATATATTGTAAGTGCGGTTACGGCGATAAGCCCTGGCAAGCGATACCACAAGAGCATAAATAGAACAATAAAAGCAAGCCCGACAAGCCCTGCGGTCATACCATCTTTAATTGCAGCCGAGCCAAGTGTCGGACCAACTGAGCTGCTACTCTCAAGTGAGATTGGTACAGGTAGAGCGCCGAAGTTTAAGTTTTGTACTAAACTGCGCGCTTCTGAAAGTGTAAATTGTCCTGATATGGTTGCCGTACCACCGGGAATTGCCTCTTTGATAACCGGTGTTGAAATAGGTTTACCATCAAGAAATATTCCGAGCACCTGCCCAACATGGTCTTTAGTTATTTTTTCAAAAAGTTTGGCACCGGCACTGTCAAACGTAATGAGTACCGCCGGACCTCCAAGCGCATTGGATTGTGATGAGCCAAATTGTAATGACGCCCTTTTAAGGTAGCGCCCCGTAAGTCCTGTTGGCAAGAAAGTTATACCGGTACTGGTGGCATTTGAGCCCACAGCACGTGTCGTTGTTGCCAGACGAAAGTTAAGTGTCGGAGTTTTGCCGAGAGCTGCGACTGCAGCCTGCACGTTTGTTACGCCCGGTAAATCAACTATTAAACGATTTTCCTGTGTCGCGGCAAAGATACTTGAGTGCTCAGTTTGTACCAAAGGTTGTGCAACACCAAAGAGATTGACGCGACGCTCAATAACATTACGCAGTGCGTTCAGTGCCCCAGCGCGCTCAGATTTTGGCGTTTCGCTCATATCGGCCTTGTAAACAAGTTCAGTACCGCCGGCAAGGTCAAGCCCAAGCTTAAATGCGTAAGGTGAGCCAGCAATACTGGTAGACCACACAAACCACCCTAGGGCAACTCCTATTAGCAGTACTATAACTGCCGCTATTCGATAGCGTGTCATAGCGACAGTATAGAGAAATTTTTAGACTATGCAAATCAGCGTTTCATAATTTCCACTATATTACGGAAAAGTGCTGCTACTGTAATTGGCCCTATGCCACCTGGTACCGGTGTATACAATATACTTTTATCGGCACACGACGGGTCAATATCACCCACAATGGCGGTACCAGACTCAGAAGTTCCAGCATCAATTAGTGCCACACCATCACAAACGGCATCATTTTTAATAAAATGTGGCACACCGGCTCCAGAGACTATGAGCTCGGCATAACTGAGTGCATCTTTCAATACGCCTTGTTTACGAGTAATCACTTCCACACGTGCACCCTCGCGCACAAGCCATCGTGATACTGGCGCGCCAACCAATCTACCATTTCCAACCACAACGGAGTGTTTGCCCCGCACTGTGAAGTTCCCCTCTTTCAGTACCTCGCGCACGGCAACAACAACTGGTGGTAATAGTGCACCCGGTTTATTTTCCATAAATCTCGCGTAAGTAATTGGTGAGAGCACATCAACATCTTTTTGTGCAGGTATGGCTGCAAGAACTTTATCAGTATCAACTTGTTGCGGTAGTGGTAACTGTACAACAAGTGCATCTTCGGTGGCGGTGCAAAGTGCCGTACACAGTACGTCAGTAGTAATATTTTCTGGAAATCGCTCTATGACAAATGCCATACCGACTTCACGTGCGCGGCGTTCTTTAATACGTACAAACATTTCTGTGGTGGAATTATTGCCGACAACTATAACGCGTATTGACGGTTTACGTTTCATTTTTTTAACGTCTGTATGTGTCTGTTCAAGTATGCGCTGCGCAATGGCCGTACCATTAATAATCATTTTGGTATTTAAACTATTTTAATTTTGGTGTGCGAGCATAGCGTCCCTCATTTTTTACAAAGGCATCTTTTGAATTCCAGCGATATTTGTATCCGTACTGCTTGGTAAGCTTGCTGCCGTCAACAGCAATTGGATATGAATACCATTTCCAGCTTCCTGGAGCTGTAGGAATAACTCCTCTTGTGAGGTGCCACATAAAGAAAAATACTATGCGCGCCATCCATGGACGAATGGAAATGGTGCGCTTCCCAACAGCCCTTGCCATATCTTTGCCCAATACGGCGGGACCTGGTGGTGCAATATTAAATACTTCGTACGCTCCTTCGAGTTCTTCAAAAGAAAAAAGTGCGATGATGTCGGTTACATCATCTTCGTGCAGGTACTGACGAAGCCAATTGGTGGTTACCGGAACCCACGACACCATAAGTGACACAAGTCCGTAGAAAAACGAGCCGCTCCCTTTAAGTGAGCCGGAAAGTGCCGACTGTAATCCGAAACGAACGCGGTCGATGCGCCCACGAGGTCCTGTGATAGCGGCTGGGCGTACCACAAATACTTGTAGTACAGCGTTGTTTACTTTTGCTATATCAAAACGCGCGCGTAAGTGGTCTTCTACCACACTTTTTTCATATGCATAAAGATACTCAGACGCCTTGAACGATTCATCTTCTGTAAAGAGATGCTCTTTCGTGTTCTGTGCGGTGGCACCATAAGATGAGACCGTTGAAAAATGTATAAGCTTTTTTACCGATGTGGTGGTGAAGGCAAAATTAAACACGCGATCGGAACCATCTACATTCCATTTCCATTCAAGTGCGCGGTTCCCATACATCTCACGAATTTGCCACGCAGTGTGTATCACAACCTGTGGGGAATATACTTGTACCAAATCTTCCCATCCAGCATCTGCCATATTGTGTTCTATATAAACTATTTTTTTATTGCCTTTAAAAAGGTCCGGCATTGGTTCTTTATCCAATCCGATAATTTTTGTCACGTCAGAGCGTTTGGCAAACTGCTCAACGAGCATCGCCCCGACGTACCCTGCCGCACCCGTAATAAAAAGTGTTTTTGGTTGTGTCATAACTATAGTGAGCTAACGCGGAAAAACATACGCTTAATCGTCTTAACTGAAATTACAACATCAAGCATAAATGAGCGATATTTAATATAATAAAAGTCATACGCTAAGCGAGTTTTAGTTTCTTCAACTGATTGTGGGCTGATATTCCCAGGCTCATATTGCTGGTTTACTTGTGCCCAGCCAGTAATGCCCGGCTTCACAAGATAGCGTACCGTGTAATACGGCAACGCTTGCTCAAGCCGCTCGCCGAGCGCTATGATGTCGTTGCGCGGACCAACAAGTGATAGTTCACCACGCAAAATATTGATGAACTGAGGAAACTCATCAAGACTTATATAACGCAATACTTTGCCTACGCGGGTTACCGCATTTGTACCTTCCCCTTTCCATACGCCATGGTCATTAAAACGCATAGTACGAAATTTGTACACACGCATACGTGACCCATACATACTAAAGCGCTCTTGCACTATAAAGAGACTTCCGTGCCCTTCAAGACGAATTGCAAACCATATAAATGGCAATACCATAAGTGTTATTACTGCCATAAATATACCGCCTATTATATCGACTAAACGTTTTAAGGTTGCGTACACAAATGATGTGTGACGTGTTGCATGTAAAAACATCCAATCATATCGCAAAAGTGAGATTGGCACCCTTTCAAATATGTCTTCATAAACGGTAACCAGCGGTGCAAGCTCAAACGCGTGCTCTTCAAATACCGCATGATAGAGTGTTGGAAGTAACGGTGCAGCGTTTGGGTCTTGAGCATCAACC
Organism: Candidatus Kaiserbacteria bacterium; assembly: GCA_003229135.1. Classification (GTDB taxonomy): domain Bacteria; phylum Patescibacteriota; class Minisyncoccia; order Phycocordibacterales; family Phycocordibacteraceae; genus C7867-001. The sequence continues at coordinate 6,093 of QIHV01000024.1, forward strand.
ACAATACTGGAAACCCCTTCTCTTTTATAAGTGGCTAGGCGCTTTGATAATTCTTTTGGTGTGAGGCCGTGTGGGCTAAGTGTGTCATAACACACAATGGCATAATGTGATTGGGAATTCAGCTCTTGTGCAAGAGCTGCTACTTCCTCACCGGAACCTATAATAATAGCTTTTTGCCGTAGGCGGCGTTTAGAGAGATATGGAAAAAGTGTTAGGCGCCATAAAAGAATTAGTGCAAGTGATACTGCAAGATAAATAACAAGAATGGTCTTTGGTGTGATACCAAATCCGGGTATTAGGAAAAAGAACAGTGCGGCAAGTGTGATGTTTAATGCTTGCACACGCACGAGTCTGTCAGGAAGTAAGCGACGCGATACAAGTGCACGCCTATCGTAGAGACCCGCTAAAATAAAAACCAAAATCCAAATAATAAATAATATAGAAAATGGTTTTATCAACTCCATAAAAGATGCCTGTGATGGAATTGCCATAATGCGAAGAACAAGTGTCAACCACAGTGAAAAAACAAAGATTATCAAATCTCCACTGAAAAGAAGTGTTCTAACGGTTCTGCTATCGGTAATCATACTATTACGCTATTATGTAACTATTCTACACGAAATCAGGTTACTTTACTGTACTTATGGTTAAGCGAACAAAAATCCTTTACGTTATAACGAAAAGCAGCTGGGGTGGTGCCCAGCGATATGTTTATGACTTGGCAACAGCACTACCGCGCAACCAGTTTGAAGTGGCAGTAGTGGTTGGTAGTGACGGGATACTTGTAGATAGACTTCGCGATGCAAATGTGCGAATCATATCCGTTACCAATTTGCAGCGAGACATTTCACTTGGAAGAGATTTAAAAGCACTGCATGAATTGTACCGTATCTTTAAAAAAGAGCGGCCACATATCGTACATTTGAATAGTTCGAAAGCGGGCGGACTTGGCGGACTTGCGGCTCTTCTTACACACGTACCGCGTGTCATTTTTACCGCACACGGTTGGGCATTTAATGAGAAACGCCCACTCTGGCAAAAAATAATTTTATATCTAACTTATATTACCGCCATCATTCTTGCCGACAGAACTGTTTGTGTATCTAATGCGGTATTTCGTGACGTACACAGTGCCCCCGGCATCAGTTATAAACTCAAAGTAATTCCTCTCGGAATTCACTTCCCCACCTATGATACTTGTGACAAAGCACGTCACACACTTGTCCACGGAGAAGAACATCGGCGATTGATCGGGATGGTGTCTGAACTTCATCCTACAAAACGTGTAGAAGATGCCATCGCCGCAATAGAGAAACTTAAAGTGCGTTATCCTGATATTTTACTTCTCGTTGCAGGTGAAGGACCGTATCGTACTTTCCTTGAAAAAGAAATAGAGAGGCGCGGTGTTGGTAAACACGTAAGACTGCTTGGTTTTGTGCCTGACGTTGCCACGTACTTAAAAGCATTTGAGGTTTTTCTTTTCCCATCGCGCACTGAGGCTCTTGGATACGCACTACTTGAAGCCGGCGCTGCAGCACTTCCGGTAGTTGCAACTCGCGTGGGGGGTATTCCAGAAGTTATCACTGACGAAGCAAGTGGCATACTCGTTATGCCCAGACATCCGGAACAGCTTGCAAATGCTATCTCACGATTTTTGGAAGACCCAGCCCTCAGAGAACGTATGGGAGAGACACTTATACGGCGCGTCCATTATAACTTTGATTTTAAACGTATGATTGCTGATACTGTTGCACTCTATCATCTCTAACTTTGATATTCTTGGTCTGCTTGTTCTTTTGGTACGGAACGTCCATATTGCGCTAGTGCCGTTACCATTCCAAGTACTACAAATTCCATCATAAGGTGTGACCCTCCGTAGCTCATAAATGGAATGGTAGTTCCAGTTACGGGTAAGAGCCCAATATTAATACCGGTATGAATAGCAATATGCGCAGCAAAAAGTACTGCAACACCCAAAGTAAAAAATGCATCAAAATTAGTACCCGCCCTGCGTGCAATAACAAATAATCGAGAAAGAAGCAGCGCATAGAGCGCAAGTATCAGCACTATACCTACAAAACCCCATTCTTCCGCGTATGCGGCAAAAATAAAGTCTGTTTGATATTCTGGAAGAAAGCGGAGCTGACTTTGCGTGCCATAACCGATACCCTTACCAAACAATTCACCGGAACCAACGGCTATCATAGCTTGATACGCGCTGTACCCGGCACCTTGCCGGTTAGCTGCCGGATTTACAAAAGCAACGATGCGGTCGCGTTGATAGGGTTTCAACCCTCCAAACCACAGCCCAGTAGCAACAACAACTAATCCCATACCAATAATTGCAAGATGTTTTTTTGAAATACCGGATACAAGCATTAGACCCAGCCAGATAGATCCGAGTATCGCGGCCGTGCCGAGATCAGGTTCCACAAGAACCAGTAATACAAAAATACTTGTGTATGCGCCAGTAACCGCAATATGTCGCCAGTCGGCTATTTCAATATGTCGTCTGGATAAGTATTTTGCGAGGAGCATAATAAGTGCAACCTTTGCAAGGTCTGCTGGCTGAAACGACAAACCACCAATCACAAACCAGCTCCTGGCACCCATAATTGGATGTGCCGCCACAAGCAGAAGTACCAGGAGAGATATGACTATACCGTAAATAGTCATAATAACCGGTGTACGCCGAATAAACCGCAGATCAGTTGTGGCAAGTATTACGTATGCTATAAAACCAAATACCAGCCACACAAGCTGGCGAGGAGCAAGCGATGCCCCAACACCAAATGTATGCATTGTTAGTATTCCAAGTATTGTGAGTGCTATTGCCGGAGCGATAAGCTGCCAATCAATCACTCGTAAAATTCGTTTAATCGGCAAGATATACGTGGCCATAACTATGGACCCGGGAATGATAGAATCGGCCATATCTCCTCTTTTGCTGGAATACCTGAGAACGGCATATTCCACGTGAATACAAGTGGTGCCGTCCCCTGCGCAAGAAGACTTGGAATAATTGTTTGTGATGCCGCAATAACATTTCCCACTGGGTCAAATACTGCAATAATAACCTTCACATTATAGAAAGTATTGGTAGTTGGATTTTTTATTGTTGCCGTAATGTGTGGTGTTGTCGTACCAACGACTTGAATATTTGAAACTGATAATGTTGGAGGTGAAAAAGTACTTTTAAACCAATGCAGTGCAGGTGCGTCAAAAGTTAGAAAACCAACGGTTGCATCCTTCCCCTGCAAGATGTGTGGTATAAAAATTGGTACTGTCGTATGCGGCGGTAAACTAATCGTGCCCTTTCTTTTTATAATAAAGTTATTATTCGGACCATAAAGCTCCAGAGTGTATGGGGCATTTTTTATCGCAGCATTTGTGTTTGTGTTGTCAACATAAGCAATGACATCAGTACGGTTATTAACATTTGAAAGTGGGCGCGGTTGTATACTCACAACAGGTGCTTGTACTTGTGAGGTGCACAGGTACGTGCATGATGTTCCTCCGCAATCGATACCAACTTCATTTCCATCTTGTATACCATCTGTACAAGAAGGTGCCTTGTAAACTACAGATATTGATACCAGCAAAGCGATAGCGGCAACCACTACCGCAATGATAGTAATGATGAGTGCTTGTCTGCGTTGTGCCCACGACATAAGTACCAGTATAACAAAATACCACTCAAAAAGAGTGGTATTTTGTCTCATTAGCGAGAACTCAAACGAGAACACGCCCGCAATGTTGGCGACTACCTACTCTCCCCCTTGCGGAGTACCATCGGTTCAAGAAGGCTTGACTTCCGTGTTCGGAATGAGAACGGGTATACCCCTTCCGATAAATCACCAACATTGCGGGCGCGTTCCGTCGGCAAAGTGCTTTGCACTTTGCCGACTTCTCGACCCACATAATATGTATAGGTATGTAAAAGCGCGCAACGAGAAATTTAGTTTTGTGACAAACAGAATTCCACGCAAGAGACTGGACATATTAGTACTTCTCGGCTAAACACATTACTGTGCGTACACCTAAAGCCTATCAACCTGGTCATCTTCCAGGAGTCTCATAACGATTCCTAATCTTGGAGCAAGCTTCCCGCTTAGATGCTTTCAGCGGTTATCAAAACCCGACATAGCTACCCTGCGGTGCCGCTGGCGCGACAGCAGGTAGACCAGAG
>QIHV01000028.1 GCA_003229135.1 Candidatus Kaiserbacteria bacterium
CTGGGCACGTTTTGGCAGTTGCCGAGCTTATGGGTAGATACTCCAGAGCATAGCGCCGGTATTGCATTTTATGTAGTTTAGATTATGCTTCAACTAACGCCTCGGCGGCTTTTATTTTTTAATATTTATATATGAATCGAGATTATCCACTTGGAAGGGTGCGTAACTTTGGCATCATCGCCCATATCGATGCCGGTAAAACAACAATATCTGAACGAATTCTATTTTATACTGGCTCACGGTATAAAATTGGTGAAGTACACGAAGGAGAAAGTACTACTGACTGGATGGAGCAGGAGCGTGAGCGCGGCATTACCATTACAGCCGCCGCTATCACTTGTTTTTGGAGTAAGACTACGGAAAAGGACAAAGATGATACTTCTAAAAAATATCGTTTCAACATTATCGATACCCCAGGGCATATCGATTTTACCGCTGAAGTACAGCGCTCTATGCGCGTACTTGATGGCGCCGTCGTCATTTTTGATGGTGTTGCCGGCGTAGAGCCGCAATCAGAGACCAATTGGCGTTATGCTGACGATGCTAACGTGCCGCGACTTTGCTTTATCAATAAGCTGGACCGAACTGGCGCCTCGTTTGAACACTCGTATCAGAGTATTCTTGACCGACTTTCAAAGAAGGCAATACGTGTACAAATTCCTATCGGTGAGGAAGGTGAGTATGAGGGTGTTGTTGACCTTTTGGAAATGCGAGCGTTCCGTTTCGAAGGAAATATGGGTGAAGATGTCGTTTCGGTTGATGTTCCTGAAAATCTAAAAGAAGATGCAAAAAAATATCGGTCGGAACTTGTGGAGCGTATTGTTGAATACGACGAAGACTTAATGAGTAAATATCTTGAAGGCAATGAGCCGACAGTTGAAGAGCTCAAAAAAACACTTCGCAAAGCAGTCATTGCCAATGAAATTTTTCCAGTTTTTGCCGGTAGTGCACTAAAAAATAAAGGCGTACAACTTGTACTTGATGCAGTTGTTGATTATCTACCTTCACCGGAGGATCTTCCACCAATTAAAGGTATAGACCCTAAGACTGGTGAAGAGGTTGAACGTAAGCCGTCTGATGATGAACCGTTTACGGCACTCGCTTTCAAAATTCAAACTGACCCATTTGTCGGAACACTTACGTTCTTTCGTGTGTACGCCGGAACACTTGAGGCCGGTTCATATACTTACAATGCCACAACTCGTACCAAAGAGCGTGTGGGGCGCATAGTACGTTTGCAGGCAGATAAACGCGAAGAGGTAAAAAAAGTCTTTACAGGTGAAATTATTGCAGTGGTAGGGCTTAAAGATACAAAAACATCACACACTCTCTGTGATGAAGCGCATCCTATTATTCTTGAAGAGATTACATTTCCAGAACCAGTTGTGTCACTTCGCATTGAGCCAAAAACTAAAGCTGACCAAGAGAAACTCGGTATGGCACTGCACAAACTTGCCGATGAAGACCCAACGTTCCATGTGTCCACCGACAACGAAACTATGGAAACCATCATTGCTGGTATGGGTGAACTTCACCTAGACATTCTGGTTGATCGTATGAGACGCGAGTTTAACGTGGAAGCAAATGTTGGTAAACCACAAGTAGCATATCGAGAAACCATCACAAGTACGTCGGAAGTAGAAAATAAATATATTAAACAAACGGGTGGGCGCGGTCAGTATGGTCACGTGAAAATACGTATCAAACCACTAGAGTTTCTTGAGGAGGGAGCAAAGATTCCCAACAATACAAAACGTGAAGACCATTTCGAATTTGTGAACAATATTAAGGGTGGTGTAATTCAACAGGAGTACATCCCGGCAGTTGAAAAGGGTATTCGTGAAGCGATGGACCGTGGTGTGGTTGCCGGTTACCCGCTCGTAGATATTTCTGTTGATTTATTTGATGGCTCGTATCACGAAGTAGACTCATCAGAAATTGCTTTCAAAATTGCCGCATCACAAGCGTTTCAAGAAGCGGTACGTAAAGCGAAACCGGTACTTTTGGAACCGATTATGAAAGTTGAGGTTATCGTTCCAGAAGAGTTTATGGGAGATATTACAGGTAACCTTTCCGGTAAGCGTGGTTCGATTGAAGGTATGGAAGATCGTGGTATGAACAAAGTAATTAATGCCAAGGTTCCACTTTCTGAGATGTTTGGTTATACAACAATCCTTCGCTCTATGACAGAGGGTCGTGGCTCTATGACTATGGAGTTCGATCATTATAGTGCCGTACCTGTAAATGTTGCAGAGGACATAATCTCAGGACGCAAGTAAATTTAGCGTGTGAGAATGGCTGCCGGCTAACGCCGGCGGCCATTTCTATATATAATAATATTGTAGTAACGGACCATATGGTGTTATTCCAGTTGCTAAAGATAATCTCGATAGTATTATTAAGTAATGAGTTAGGTAAAAAGTACAAAGAGACTAAATAAGCAAATTCATTTACAATATAGATTGCCGCACACAAAATAAAAGTTGAAAAGTTACAATAACAATATATGGAAAAACTACAAATAAAAAAATTGAAAGAAGATTCATACAAACTTTTGCTTGCAAATAGAAGAGAAAAAGATGGTTTTCAATATACTCTGCCATCTCCCACTTCTTATCCCTACCAATGGTTTTGGGATTCTTGTTTTCACGCAATAGTTCTATCTCACTTTTCCTGTGAAGATGCAAAAAATGAATTAAGGTCATTAGTGTCTAAACAATTTGGTAACGGACTTATACCGCATATGATTTATTGGAGAACGGTTAAAGGGGTTATTGATGAGATACCGTGGGGTAAAGACGGTACGAGTAGCATAACTCAACCACCAATGCTTGCTTATGCTGTGTGGCAGATTTTTGAAAAAGATAAAGATATTGCATTTGTAAAAGAGATATATTCCAATTTGTATCATTTTTATAGATACCTGTTGAATGAGCGAGACCCGCACAAACACAATATTGTTGGAATAATTAATCCGGATGAGTCGGGTGAGGATAATTCCCCAAGATTTGATGGCCCAATGGGTCTTCCACCGCAGCACACACTTAAAGAAAATTTTGCAAAGAGAGTTGAACTCATAAAGAAAAACAAAACATGTGATTTTGATGCTCCGTTTTGTATGAAAGAATTCTTTTGGGTAAAAGATGTTCCCTTTAACTCAATACTTGTAAAAAATCTAAAGATTTTATCACAAATAGCCGACAAATTAGATCTTAAAGAAGATGCATTATATTTTCTTGAGAAAAGCATAAAAATAACTGAAGTAATGAGAGATAAAATGCTTGAGGACGATATATTCTGGTCCGTCTATAAAGAAGACCACAAAAAAATACGAGTAAAAACTTGGGCTATTTTTTCTCCTATGTTTGCTGAAGTTTGTACAAAGGATGAGGCAAATATACTGGTGAAAAACTATTTGGAAAATCCAGATGAATTTGGTGGAAAACTCACCACACCGACCGTTGCGAGAAGTGACCCATCATACGACCCGAAGGGTTTTTGGAGAGGTCCAATCTGGATTGCAACTAATTGGTTCATTTATAAAGGACTTTTAAATTATGGCTTTTTAGATGAGGCAAAAAAGATAAAAGAAAGCAGTATAGAGCTTATAGAAAAATCAGGATTTAGAGAACAGTTTAATTCTGACACGGGAGAAGGTATGGGTGCTGAGAATTTCACGTGGGGAACCCTTATTGTAGATATGTTTGAAAATGTTGAATAAGTGGAATAATCCAGATTATGTATAGGTATAAGTTCTTGACCTTTAAACGTTGGTCGGGTATCCTTTGGAATAACGCAATCGTATGTTCGCGACGCTTTGGAGGTGTCGCGCATATGCATGACGGGTTTCCGTCGGTATCAGCGACGCGTTATCTATTTATTCGGTCTTTATTATTTTAACGTACAAGATTATGGCAGCAGAATTTGATCGCAGCAAGCCGCATATGAACGTAGGTACCATTGGTCACGTCGACCATGGCAAAACTACGCTAACTGCGGCTATTCTTAATGTTCTTAACCTCAATGAATCAGAAGGATATACGGCTCGTTCTGAGAAAATAGAGAATATCGATAACGCTCCGGAAGAAAAGGCGCGCGGTATTACAATTGCACTTCACCACTCAGAGTACGAGACGCCAAAGCGTCACTACGCACACGTTGACGCTCCAGGGCACGCAGACTACATCAAGAATATGATTACAGGTGCTGCACAAATGGATGGTGCCATACTCGTTGTTGCTGCAACTGATGGTGCTATGCCTCAAACCCGCGAGCATATTCTTCTTGCGAAGCAGGTTGGTGTGCCTCGAATCGTGGTATTCCTCAACAAGACCGATATGGTTGATGATACTGATATGATTGACCTCGTTGAAGAGGAAATTAAAGAGCTCCTAGTTAAGCAGGGTTTTGGTGAAGACACACCGTTTATTCGCGGCTCCGCCTTGAAAGCACTTGAAGCAACCAAGGCAGACGATGAATGGGCTTTGAAAGTCAAAAAACTCGTCGACACTATGGATGAGTACTTCCCACAGCCGGAGCGTGAACTCACCAAACCGTTCCTAATGCCAATTGAAGATATCTTTTCTATTGAGGGGCGCGGCACAGTTGTAACTGGACGCATTGAGCGTGGTATCGTTAAAATTGGTGAGGAAGTTGAGATTATCGGTATTAAAGATACCGCAAAGACAACCATTACCGGCATTGAAATGTTTAATAAACAGCTCAAAGAAGGTCAGGCGGGTGACAATGCTGGTGTACTTCTCCGAGGTACTAAAAAAGAGGATGTACATCGTGGTCAGGTACTTGCCAAGCCTGGTACCGTAACACCGCACACAGAGTTTGAATCCGAAGTTTACATTCTCGGTAAAGACGAAGGTGGTCGTCACACTCCATTCTTCTCGGGCTACAAACCACAGTTCTACATTCGTACCACAGATGTTACGGGTGAAGTAACACTCCCTGATGGTAAAGAAATGGTTATGCCGGGTGATACGGTTACCTTTAAAGTAAAGCTCGTAGCACCTATTGCTCTTGAAGAGCAGCAGCGCTTCGCAATTCGCGAAGGTGGCAGAACTGTTGGTGCCGGAGTTGTTACTAAAATTAACGTATAAGCATTGATAACTTAATAAGTTGATATGGCAACGACTGCAAAAAGTAAAACAACAGGAGGCACGAATACTCCAGCGGTCGCGCAGGAATCAAAGCTACGTATTCGAGTACGCGCATACGAGCACAAAATACTTGACCTCTCGGTAAAGCAGATTATGGACACAGCTCAGCGTTTTGACGCGCATGTTGTTGGTCCTGTTCCACTTCCTACTGAGATTAAGCGTTGGACGGTAAACCGCTCAACATTTGTGTATAAAAATGCTCGTGAACAATTTGAAATGCGTATTCATAAACGCCTCATTGACATCCTCTCTCCTTCACCCAAAGTTGTTGAGGCACTCACAAATCTTGACCTCCCCGCGGGAGTCACTATTGATGTGAAAATGATTTAGTTTTTGGGTATCAGTAACAAAACACACACCACTCAATGGATGGTGTGTGTTTTGTTATGGGTAAACATAATGATAACATCCTGTATTATCGTTATGTTTGCTTTTTTTCTTTGGTTCGTGTAAAGTGCCTAAACGCTAAGTACTTACTCGGCTATGTTTGTAGCTCTTGAGTAAAGACCAATGGTAACTCGCACGGTGCGATTTGTTACCGTGCGTTTTACTTTCCACTATGAAATTTATTCTTGGACGCAAAAAGCGTATGACACAGATTTTTACCGACGAGGGCCGGTCATTTGCTGGTACCGTACTTGTGGCAGGCCCAATAACAGTTACGCAAGTAAAAACTCAGGAAACTGACGGTTATAGTGCGGTACAAGTCGGTTTTGACGTACAAAAACCACAGCGCTTGTCCAAGCCAGTTTTGGGACATCTGAAAGGTAAGGCATTCAAGGTACTTAAAGAGTTTCGTGTTGACGGAACAGATGACTACACTGTTGGTAGTGAAATTGCTGTCGACTCATTTGAAATTGGTGACAAAGTGCAAGTGTCCGGCACGATGAAAGGGCGCGGGTTTGCTGGTGTTGTGAAGCGTCACGGTTTCCATGGTGGGCCTCGCTCACATGGACAGAAGCATTCGGAACGTGAGCCGGGCTCCATCGGTGGTTCTGGTGGTCGTGCAGGAGGACGTGTAGCAAAAGGGATGCGTATGGGTGGACGTATGGGCAATACTCGCGTAACAGTTACCGGTCTGCGGGTTCTCGCGGTTGACCCTAAGGCGGGAGAAATAATCATTTCTGGTGCGGTTCCTGGAGCGCCGGGCTCACTGGTAGAAGTAATCGCCGCATAATTTTCGTATGACAACTACAACCACAAAGAAAATAACAGCACCTCGTGCCAAAGCTGCACCGAAGAAAATAACAGCACCTCGTGCCAAAGCTGTACCGAAGAAAATATCCACAGCAAGCACGTTGTCCGCACCTATTTACACTATGGCAGGGAAAGATGCTGGAACCATCTCGCTTCCAGAGGCACTTTTTAATGCACCATGGAAAGATGATTTAGTACATCAAGTCGTTGTTGCTATGCAAGCAAATGCTCGCCACTCCACCGCAAAAGTAAAAGATAGAAGTGAGGTGCATGGTGGTGGCAGGAAGCCATGGAAACAGAAAGGCACTGGTCGTGCACGACACGGTTCAATTCGTTCACCAATCTGGAGAGGCGGTGGAGTAACTCACGGACCGCGTGCAGAGCGTTCCTACACGCAAAAAATAAACCGTAAGATGCGTATGGGTGCGATGGCGGCGGTACTCTCACGAAAGTTCCAAGATGGTGAGGTCATCTTTGTTGATTCATTTTCCTTTGATGCACCAAAAACAAAAAATGCCAAAGCAGCTATTGCCGCTATCGCAAAGGGCTCGGGTATTTTGATGCTTGCACAGCGTCGCAACAACGCGGCACTCATTGCTCTTTCGCAAAAAAACTTTGCGACTGAGAAAAGTTTCAGTAACTTCAGTAACTTCCTTATGGAAGAAGTGCGAAATCTGAATCCGGTCGATATACTTAGGCACCGTTATCTAATCATTGAGAATCCTGCAAAAGCACTCGAAATGTTTACGGCTCGCGCCACCGCTACAAAGCGCACATAATATAATTTTATATGGCGATTTTTTCTAAAACAACAAAGACAACAAAAAAGACCTCCGCGTCGAAGTCGACAATCAAACACGGCTCAAACAGAAAGCCTCGTGAAGGCACAACTGCAATCCGTGCCCACGCTGCCATTGTACTCAAAGCACCATGGATTTCCGAGAAATCACTCATCGGGACAGACAAAGGAGTGTATGTTTTTGCAATTCCACGTGATGCAACCAAAAATGATGTAATGCGCGCCGTCGAAACAGTTTTTAAAGTAGTACCACGTAAGGTGTGTACAGTTAATCTGCCCGGCAAACGCGTCTCTCATCGCACACATGCTGGTGTTGCAATTCGCCCCCGCCGTCGCAAGGCGTACGTGTATTTACAAGAAGGAGACACTATTCAATTTGCCTAGTCATTTTACGTATGAAAACTTACCGACCTATTACAAAAAGCCGTCGACATATGTCGACATTGCCATATCGTAAAAACCTTTCAGGTGACAGACCGACAAAAAGTTTACTTACTAGTAAAAAGCGTCAAGCAGGACGTAATAATGCCGGGCGAATCACTATGCGTCACCAGGGCGGTGGACACAAGCGTCGTCTTCGTACGATAGATTTTACATATGATAAGTATAATGTTCCGGCGAAGTTTGAGACCATAGAATACGATCCATATCGTTCTGCAAATATTGCTCTCACACTTTATGCCGATGGTGAGCGGCGCTATGTACTCGCCCCTAAAGGTGTCAAGATCGGTGACACATTTACCGTTTCGGAAAGTGCTTCAATAAAGTCCGGTAACCGCCTCCCACTTGGTAAAATTCCTGTAGGTACTTTTGTCTATAATATTGAGCTACAGGTGCACGCTGGTGCACGTATAGCACGTTCTGCAGGTAACTACGCACAAGTTATTGCTCACGATGCTGGCTACGCACAAATAAAAATGCCATCAACCGAAATACGTAAAATATCCGATCTTTGTTGGGCGTCGGTAGGTGCTGCTGGTAATGAGGAGCATATGCTTGTAAATGTTGGTAAGGCCGGGCGCTCACGTTGGATGGGTAAACGCCCTACGGTGCGTGGTAACGCTATGAACCCGGTGGACCACCCGCATGGCGGTGGTGAGGGGCGCCAGGGGCGCGGTCTGCGCCGTGCCAAGACCAAATGGGGCAAGCCGTCCGGTAAGGGACAGAAGACACGTACTCCAAAGAAATACTCGAATATTTTTATTATTTCTCGCCGTAAGGTAGGTAAACGACGCTAGATAAAAAACAAAAAATCGGGCATCCGCTCGATTTTTTAAGATATTAGAATAAATCCTATTTTATATTAAAAAGCCCAGCTAGCTGGGCTTTTAGGCGGAGTTTACAAATCTATTGTTGTAATAATGACAATGCAGTGCGGCGGTAAATTTTAGTACCGTTTCGTACTGGCTCCGCTTTAAGGAACTGGAAAATCTCATCTCGGGGAAGTATGGCAGTCATCTTTTCCAATACAACTACCATTAAATTACCTCTTGCCACAAGTCGTGGCTGTGAATATACTAAAAAGTACATATTCATTTCAACCTCCTTTGTGGTTAAATAACAGCTGCTAGCAGTATACACCTAATCAAAATTGTGTCAAAATTTTATAGGTATATTATTGGTTGAGCTCAATTAATCAATCTGAGAACATAATCCACAATTATAGTTATTTATTAAATACACTTTCGTATGTGTATACAAACCATAACTTTGGTTGTTGACTCATTACACTATTTCCTGTACATTTACTTGTATCCCGCCACGCGGGCTTTAATTTCGTATGTCTCGATCACTAAAAAAAGGTCCCTATGTGGATATTAAGCTAATGAAGAAAATCTCCGGTAAAAAGCCGGCAGGATCTTCAGTGATTAAGACGTGGGCTCGCGCGAGCCAAATTGCTCCTGAAATGATAGGATTTACTTTTGGAGTACATAATGGCAAGCAGCATATAGAGGTATTCGTTACAGAGGATATGGTCGGCCATCGCTTGGGTGAGTTCTCACCAACAAAGAAATTTATACGCCATGGTGGCAAAATGCAGAAAGAGCTGGAGCAAAAGCGTCAACAGTCCGAAATTGCTGCCGCAAAAGCTGCTAAGGAGTCTACCTCCACTAAAAAGAAATAATCTATGAAAGCTGAACTCATCGGATATTCCCAATCGCCACGTAAGGTTCGGCTTGTTACGGATTTTGTAAAAGGTAAGCGCGTTGCTACGGCACTCGCTGAGCTCCAGTTTCTCACCAAGCGCGCATCGAAACCAGTTGCTAAACTAATTCGTTCCGCTGTGGCAAATGCTGTGGCAAACGGGAGCGACGCAGAAAATTTACGTATTAAAAATATTACGGTTGATAGTGCGGGGATGCTTCGTCGACACAGGGCGCGTGCAATGGGTCGTGCAGCAACAATTCGTCACCGTAAAAGTCGTATGCTCGTTACTCTCATGGAAGAGAATACGACCACGAAGAAAGCATAATAATTTATATATCATGACTCACGTTGTTCATCCATACGCACATAGACTTGGCATCATCCGCGACTGGCGCAGTCGTTGGTTTGCTACCGATAAAAAACAATACCGAGAGAATCTTAAGGTTGACGAGGCAATACGTGCCTTCCTTACGAAACGTCTTCGCGGTATGTACGTAAGTAATATTGAAATTGAACGTAACTCTACCGAGCTAAAGGTAATAGTTCACACTGCGCGTCCAGGGTTTGTCATTGGTCGTTCCGGTGAAAATGCTACGAAGATTCGTACAGAGATTACAAATATTGTACGAAAAGCAGCCCCCACCCACAATCGTACAATTAAGTTTGATATTGTAGAAATCCGCCAACCGGAAACGGATGCCGCAATTGTTGCTTATATGGTAGCTGAAGGACTCGAGAAACGAATGCCATTTCGTCGTATTTTGAAACAGACTGCAGAAAAGGTAATTGCTGTACGTGAAGTTGTTGGAGTGCGTATCGCTGTGTCTGGACGTTTGGGTGGTGCGGATATGTCACGAAAGGAACAAGTAAAAAGGGGCAGCA
>QIHV01000051.1 GCA_003229135.1 Candidatus Kaiserbacteria bacterium
GTACGTGAAGTTGTTGGAGTGCGTATCGCTGTGTCTGGACGTTTGGGTGGTGCGGATATGTCACGAAAGGAACAAGTAAAAAGGGGCAGCATCCCACTTCAGGCGTTTCGTGCAGATATTGATTTTGCATATGAAAGAGCAGGTCTTCCATATGGTGTTATCGGTATCAAAGTATGGATTTATCGTGGTGACCAGCACGATGGAGATAAGCACATCACTGGGATAAGCCGTAATGGACGCAGGTCATAATAATTTTTTGTATGTTATTTCCAAAAAAAGTAAAACACCGTAAATGGCAAACAGGACGCAAAAGTGAGGCGAAACGTTCTCGTCCTGACACTCGCGGAACTCTTGTTGCTTTCGGTAGCTACGGTTTGAAGGCAACGACGCCATCACGACTTACAAGTAACCAAATTGAGGCAGCACGTAAGGTTCTCTCGCGTGCAACCGGAAAAAGTGGTAAGGTCTGGATTCGAGTCTTTCCTGATCGACCGATTACTCAGAAACCTGCGGAGGTGGCTATGGGACACGGAAAGGGTGATCCAAAACATTTTGTGTTTGAAGTGCGCCCAGGTCGTGTACTTTTTGAGATAGACGGTATTTCTGACGCATTAGCACATGATGCGCTTCGTCGTGCAGGGTCGAAACTTCCAATGAAAACAGTAGTTGCAACCCGTGTAAATTAAATATGGCAAAAAAAATAAACTATACAGATAGATCTAACGGCGAGCTCGCAAAAATTCTCTCTGAAAAGCGTGAAGCTCTTCGAGTGCTGCGTTTTGCAGCAGCCGGTTCTCGCCCAAAAGATTCAAGTGAGCCAAGTAAACTTCGTAAAGAAATAGCGCGTATTATGACGAATTTTTCATCGCGTCGTAACACGCGCGCATAATTATGACCACTACCACCACCAACGAACCAAAACCACAAACTTTTCAAGGAACTGTTGTAAAGCTTTCATCGAAAGATACTGTTGTAATTTCAGTGTCGCGTTATGTGAAGCACCCAAAGTACAAAAAATATCAAATACACAGAAAGAAGTATTTGGTACATGATCCAAATAGTATTGCTAAAATAGGCGAGACAGTCACAATTGTTGCTTGCAAACCGATTTCAAAGATGAAACACTTTATACTCACAAAATAAGTATGATTCAACCGCAAACCATTGTAAAAGTAGTCGATAACTCAGGAGGTAAGGTTGCCCGTGTGTTTAAGGTGCTCGGCGGACATCGTCGCCGATATGCGAGCATTGGAGATGTTGTGGTTGCGTCTATACAAACTGCCGAACCGCGTAAACCGGTAAAGAAAAAAGACGTTGTACGAGGTGTGGTAGTACGTACTAAAAAATCAATACGCCGCAAGGATGGTTCATATATTGCATTTGATGATAATGCAATTGTATTGGTTGAGAGCCATGGTAAAGAAATGGTACTGCGCGGGAATCGTGTGTTTGGTCCGGTACCGCGTGAGCTCACGGAGCTTGGCTGGCAGTTTGTTGCATCGGCAGCACCGGAAGTTGTATAACTTACAAAGCTATGAAAATCAAAAAAAATGATATGGTGCAAGTAATAGCGGGTAAAGACAAAGGCAAAACAGGTGCTGTATTGAAAGTTATTCCTGAAAAGAACCGTGTTGTGGTTGAGGGCGTGGCAATTGCAAAGCGCCACACTCACGGCACCAATGGACAAACGGGTCGTATTGTTGAACGCCCAATGTCCATTCACGCATCAAACGTTATGATTCTTGATCCGGATACCAAAAAGCCATCACGTGTGCGTATTGAACAACGAGACGGTGTGCGAGTTCGCGTAGCTATTAAGAGTGGTAATGTTCTCTCATAATTTTCGTATGATACTTTCTAAAGAAAAAAATAACAAAGCCTTTGAGGCACTTTCCAAGACACACGGCTATACAAATCGTATGTCAGTACCACATATTGAAAAAATAGTGGTATCAACTGGTACAGGTAAAAAACGAGACAAGAAGCAAAGCGAAATTATTGCTGATCGTCTCGCACTTATTACCGGACAAAAACCAGCTCCCAGAGCCGCCAAACAATCCGTGGCATCATTTAAAGTACGCGAAGGTGAGCCAATCGGTTTTCAAGTAACACTGCGCGGTACTCGTATGTATGATTTTCTTGATAGATTTATCCATATTGCACTTCCTCGTACACGTGATTTCCGCGGCTTACCGACATCTTCTATCGATAACGTGGGGAATGTCACTATCGGTATTCGCGAGCACACCATTTTTCCAGAAACAGTCGATGAGGACCTAAGAAATGTCTTTGGTCTGGCGGTTACCATCGTTACCACTGCAAAAACTCATGATGAGGCACAGGCTTTTCTGCGTCATCTCGGCATGCCGTTTCGCGTTGACGTTGAGGCAAAACGCTGATAGGATGCACACGTGACGCACGTGCGTCATTTTTCTTATCTTTATACCTATGGCAAAAATTTCACAATTAGCACGAGACATAAAGCGAGCAAAGCTCATTGAAAAGTACGCTGATAAGCGTGCGGCTCTAAAAGCTGCTGGTGATTGGGAGGGTCTTCAAAAACTCCCAAAGAATTCGTCACCAGTACGTCGCAATAATCGTTGCGTTGTCTCAGGGCGTAGCCGTGGGTATATGCGTACGTTCGGTCTTTCACGAATAACGTTTCGTGAGCTGGCGCGTGAAGGTAAAATTCCAGGTGTTAGAAAATCATCATGGTAAGTGACAAGGTTGGAGATTTCATTATTCGACTCAAAAATGCGGGGGCTGTTTCGCATAAGTCAATTGATGTGCCTTATTCGGCATATCTCGAAACAATTGCCAACAAGCTCCGCGAAATAGGATTTGTTGGTGATGTTGAAAAAACAAATGAACGTACACTGCGTGTAGGACTTTTATATGATGCAAAAAACGCGGCACGTATCCATGGTGTTCGCCGTATTTCAAAACCTGGTCGTCGTTTGTACATTTCGCATATAGATGCCCATACGGTTGCAGGAGGTACTGGTGCGCGTATTCTTTCCACACCAAAAGGCATTTTGTCAGATGCACAAGCACGACGTACTCGTATCGGGGGAGAGTCCCTTTTTGAAATTTGGTAATTCTGTTATGTCACGCCTTACTAAAAAACCAATAACGATACCGCCTAAAGTTGAAGTATCGACTGATGTACAAACGCTTACCGTTAAGGGTCCGCTAGGAATACTTACGCGTACCATTCACCCGACAGTATCAATCGTAACAACGCTAGAAGGTGTAGTTATTACCGCAAAAAATAATAGTAAACTTTCTAAAGCATTGACAGGTACATTTGCTTCTCATCTAAAAAATATGATGCTTGGGGTAACTGAGCCGTTCAAAAAAGCACTTATACTTGAGGGGGTTGGCTATAAAGTTGAGCAAAAAGGGAAAGATCTTGTGTTTGCAGTTGGATTTTCACATCAGGTAATACTTGCCATTCCAGATGGTGCGACAACTACAATTGAGAAGAATACAATTCGTGTTGAAGGTATTGATAAGGAGCTGGTGGGACAATTTGCAGCGCTCATACGTGCTGTGAAGCCACCGGAACCATATCTTGGTAAGGGTATTCATTACGAGGGCGAAGTAGTTCGCCGTAAACAGGGCAAGAAATCCATATAGTTTTCTATGAAAAAAAATCTTATTACTACACAATCACCTCGTACACGTAGACATACGCGTATTCGTTCTCGTATTATCGGTACAGCAGTACGTCCGCGACTTGCCGTGTATAAGTCAAATTATTTTGTTTCGGCGCAAATTATTGATGATAGTGTGGGGCACACCATCGCCTGTGCGCACGGTCGCGAGTTTGGTGGTACTAAACTTGCACAAGCAGCGAGGGTTGGTAAGGAGATTGCCAAACGTGCCACTAAAAAAGGTATAAAAGCCGTAGTGTTTGATCGTGGCGGTTACACATACGCCGCTCGTGTAAAGGCGCTTGCCGATTCTGCACGTGACGCAGGGCTCACTTTTTAAATATAGATATTATGACCACAGACACTACTGAAAAGAAAAATACTACTACTACGAAAACCGAAGTAAAAACTCCGACGGCTGTGTCTGGAGTGGTAACACCATCTACAGATACGAAATCCACCACACCGAAAGAGCGTACAGTAACGCCTGTGCGTGGACGGCATGAACGCCCATCTCGCAATAGTCGCGGACGTGGACGTGGACGCGGTGATCGTCCACGCTCAGAATTCGACCAAGTAACAATTGAGGTTCGTCGCGTTGCTCGTGTTATGGCAGGCGGTAGACGTTTTAGTTTCAGTGTGACTGTTGTTATTGGTGATCGCAAAGGTCGTGTAGGTGTTGGTCTTGGAAAGGGCTCCGACACGGCACTTGCCGTTGAAAAGGCGGCACGTGATGCACGGCGTCATTTATTAACCATACCTCGTACAAAATCAAACTCTATTCCACACTCTGTTACTACCAAATATGCATCCTCGACAGTTATGATTCGGCCATCAGCGGGTCGCGGTATTGTGGCTGGTAGTGCAATGCGTACTGTGCTCGATATTGCGGGAGTATCCGATGTTGTTGCAAAAATACTTTCACGTTCAAAAAATAAGCTCACTATCGCACGTGCAACCGTGCAGGCACTTTCTCTTCTTTCCGAAAAACTGACGAAAGATGTAGTATCCACAGAGGATAATGTCACTAAATAATATTTTTTATGCAACTCAACACACTTACTTCTACTCGTATCGCACATAACGTCCGCCGTGTCGGACGCGGCGGTACTCGCGGTAAGACGAGCGGCCGTGGTACAAAAGGTCAAAAATCACGTGCTGGTCATAAAATTCGCCCGGAGATACGGGATTTTATAAAGAAGCTTCCAAAGCGTCGTGGACATGGGAAAAATCGTAGCCGTACGGTACGTATAGACCGTAAGCCATTTGCTTCTGTTAATCTTTCTACACTTGAGATACATTTTTCTTCCGGTGATACAGTTACTGTGCGTACCCTTATCGAGAAAGGGGCGGTACGTACCGTTCGTGCCACCGCTGGTGTCAAAGTGCTTGGTACTGGCACACTCACCAAAAAACTCACTATCTCGGGCTGTGCAGCTTCTAATGCTGCGGTGAAAGCAATTGAAGCGGCTGGCGGTACAATTTCCAATGCTTAATATATTTTTTAAAAAAATAACACTTGCGTTTACCGATCCAGAAATTCGGAAACGTATTCTTATCGTTCTTGCCGCACTTGTTGTTTTTCGTTTCCTTGCCGCAGTTCCAATTCCAGGAGTTGATCACGCACGACTTGCAGAATTTTTTGCAAATAACCAATTTCTGGGGCTACTAAATATGTTTTCAGGTGGTGGGCTTGCACAGCTATCAATCGTGATGCTTGGTGTTGCGCCATACATTAACGCTTCTATTATTATGCAGGTTGCGACTATAGTATTCCCGAAAGTAAAAGAAGCATATTTTGAAGAAGGTGAAGCGGGCCGTGCGAAATTCATTCAATGGAGTCGTGTTCTTACTATTCCTCTAGCTTTCTTACAAGGTATTGGTTTTCTTATTCTTCTTGAGAATCAAGGTATTTTGCCACATATGACATTAATAGCGTTTGTAGCAAATATTATGCTTGTTGTTGGCGGAGCACTACTTCTTACATGGATTGGTGAACTTGTAACAGAGTTCGGTATTGGAAATGGTGTCTCACTCATAATTTTTGCAGGCATAGTAGCCGGAGCTCCCGCTGCGGTATCGCATATGCTTTTTACAGCAACAGCAGCAGATATTCCGTCTTATCTTGGCTTCCTTGCCATTGCTTTGGGAATTACATATGCCGTTGTGTTGGTATCTGACGCCGAACGTCCGATTCCTATCGCCTATGCTCGTGCAGTACACGGTGCTGCTATGCAACAAGGCGCGGCAACCTATCTTCCAATTCGTCTTCTTCAGGCGGGTGTTATTCCAATCATCTTTGCACTGTCACTACTACTTTTGCCACAGATGGTGCTTTCAATGCTTACAGCAGTCGGCATGCCTGGCGTGGCAGCGGTATCTTTATGGTATACGGCATTTATTTCTAATCCTTGGCAGTACGGTGCACTTTACTTCCTACTTGTTATACTTTTTACATATTTCTATACATCCATTACTTTCGACTCGCATCGTATTTCAGAAGATTTACAAAAAAGTGGAGCATTTATTCCTGGTGTACGCCCGGGAAATGCAACTAAAAAATATGTAGGAGCGGTGGTCAATCGCGTGACACTTCCTGGTGCTGTATTTCTTGGCCTTATTGCCGTTGCGCCGGCAATTATTCAAGGAATAACCGGCATCACTACACTTTTGGTTGGTGGTACTGCACTACTTATTGTGGTACAGGTTGTTCTCGACCTCGTACTCAAAATAGATGCGCAAATTTCATTAAGAGAATATTAATATTGTATAAGTTTACATATGTGTTTGCGTACGTAATATATTTTACGTATACTTAGTATTTATGACTAATACTCGTACAGTTTTTTTTCTTGGAAAGCCAGGTTCCGGCAAGGGTACACAGGCGAAACTGCTCGCACAACATACGCAGTGGCGCATTATTTCTTCCGGTACACAATTTCGTGAAATTTCTACCGAAGATTCTCCAGTTGGACGTAAAATAAAAAGTGAAATTGATGCTGGACTTCTAGCACCACATTGGTTTGCTATGTATCTTTTCCAGAAAGCATTATTTTCAGTAGCAGACGATGCAAGTGTTGTATTTGATGGATTTAATCGTAAACCAGAAGAGGCGCGGCTTGTAATTGATGCACTTGTATGGCTTAATCGACCATTTACAATTATTAATTTAGCTATTCCCGATGATTTAGTATATGAACGTATTAAAGTCAGAAGTCACACGGTGCATCGTGGTGATGAGAACAGTGTTGAAACGCGTCTTAAAGAATACTATATGTACACAGATGCTGCACTTTCATTATTCCGTGATGCCGGTGAGCTTATAGATATTGACGGTTCTCAAGAGGAACATATGATTGCACAAAATATCCTTACCGTACTCCATATTTCATAATGATTATTCATACACAAAAAGAAAGAGATATTTTTATTGAGGCCGGTCGTAGGCTTGGTGTCGTACTTGAAAAATTAGGCAAGGCGGCGCGCCCAGGAGTATCCGTTGGTGAACTCGATAAAATGGCAGAGCAGCTTATTTGTGATGGTGGTGATGAACCCAGCTTTCTCGGATATACCCCGGAGGGCTCTGGCAGGGCATATCCGGCATCTCTGTGCCTATCTGTTAATGAGGAGGTCGTGCACGGGATACCAACCGAATCACCACGTATTTTGAAAGAAGGAGATTTAGTCGGTCTTGACCTCGGACTTACGCATAATGGTGCCATTGTGGATTCGGCGCTTACCGTACCTGTTGGTAAAAGTAATAAAACAGGATACAAGCTTATGGAGGTCACCGCCACGGCACTTGAAGCGGCAATCGCCGTCTCACAGCCGGGGGCGCACGTGGGTGATATATCGCACACAATAGAACAGTCATTTGTCAGTACCGGCTTTTCAGTGGTAAAAATACTTGGTGGACATGGTGTTGGTAAGTATGTCCATGAGGAGCCGTTCATCGCTAATGCTGGGCGCGCCGGGACTGGCGAAGAACTAGTAACCGGAATGGTACTTGCACTTGAACCAATTGCAAACGAAGGAAGGGCAAGTGTCATCATTGCAAATGACGGATATACTTATTGTACAAAAGACGGTTCGCGCAGTGCTCATTTTGAGCATACTATTTTAATAGAAGAAAATGGTCCGCTTGTTGTAACTCGTCGCCCGAGTGAAAAGTAAATTAGTAACTGAAACACAAGAATTTTTATTACTGGCATTGTGGCGCCCTGTTCGCTATACTGTTTGACATAATAACGCCATTGGCGATTTTTTATTTATATATCTATGCCTACAACACACCCAAAAACTCAGCGAACTTTTATTATTATTAAGCCTGATGGTGTCCAACGAGGACTTATCGGAGAAATTATACGACGTATCGAATGTACCGGTCTTAAACTTGTAACACTAACTATGATGCAGGTTGATGAAGAACGTCTATGGAAGCACTATAACAAAGATGAGAAATGGTTTTTAGAAAAAGGTACCAAGACAATTAAGAACCGCGAGAAGGCCGGTATGGCAGTTGATAAGGATCCTGTGGAGTACGGTAAGGATATTATTCGTGCACTGATAAAATTTATGGTATCAGGACCGGTTGTAGTGATAGTCGTTGAGGGTAATCAAGCGGTTGCCGTAGTAAAAAAGCTTGTTGGAGAAACCGAACCAGCAACGTCAGATGTCGGCACCATTCGTGGTGATTTCACAATAGATTCCTATGAAATAGCGACTATTGATGACCGTGCTGTGCGTAACCTTGTTCACTGCTCAGACACACCGGAAGAAGCTGCACGAGAAATATCACTATGGCTACAGGATAACCAAATGCTTAATTATCGTATTGTGGGTGAGCAAATTCTCTATGATGTGAATCTGGATGGTATTTTCGAGTAGTAGTTAAGCCGTATTTTAATAATTGTATAAACTGTGTATGCCATTTCAGCAGGCACGCACAGCTCTGGTGTATACTTATATATGGAGATGTTCTTGGAATGCAACCTGCATATCTCTCGGGAGTTTTACATTATCAGTATCTGCGGATATTCGATTGCGAACACCCACTTTTTACCACGAGGTTGCATAGAGAGTATCTCCAAAAAAGTATCCGCCCTTGGCGGGTATTTTTTTGGTATGCTGAAGTTATATGCAACTACTCGTAGGAATTGATGAAGCAGGTCGTGGACCACTTGCCGGCCCAGTATCAGTGGGTGTTGTTGCAGTTCCAACGCCTTTTGATGTGGCGCGAGAGTTTCCAGGTGTGGCGGACTCAAAAGCACTATCTGAAAAGAAACGTGAGAACATCTTTAAACTATTGGAAGCGCGTACCACAATGGGGGACGTATATTTTTCTGTAAAATTTTCAGGCGCGATGTACATAGATGAGAACGGTATCGTAAAAGCAATACATTCCGCCCTCTCACAAGCACTTTTTCAAGTTGCTCCAAATCCAAAGTATGCCCAAATTCTTTTAGACGGCTCTCTTACCGCACCGCACAAATACACACACCAACAAACTATAATTGCCGGTGATGTAACACAGCCAATAATATCTCTTGCCTCTATTGCAGCAAAAGTAATGCGAGATCGACTTATGTGCAAATTTGCCGAGCAGTATCCTGTGTATGGGTTTGAGAAGCACAAAGGATACGGCACAGCTCTTCATCGTGCCATGATTGCAGAACATGGTTCGTGTAAGCTGCACCGTCATACTTTTTTACATTAAATACTTCTCAGTCTTATTCATACTCCACAAAGCACAAGTTCTCTATTTTAAAGAGATAATTTTGTAATTTTAGTAAGATGTGATACTGTCTTGCATATGTCAATACGCATGCGTCATACGCACTCACATACTCATAACCGCCGATCACACCATGCACTGCAGGGTGTGTCTATCGTAACAGATAAAGATAGTGGCGCACTTCGTCTTCCGCACCGTCTTGATGAAACGACAGGTACATATCGTGGCAAACTCATTAAGGCACCGAAAGTAAAAAAGGAACGTACAAAGGCAGAAAAATATGAGCACCCCAAACACTCACCCAATGAAAAAGTAGTGGCACAAGAAAGTAAGGGTGACTCACAAGTGGAGAGTGCACACGAGCATCACGAGAAGCCTTCTTTGTAGAAGACGCAGTAAGTAATAACTTTTATACAGTAAAACAACATTCACGTTCTTGCGTGGATGTTGTTTTAGACTTATGATAGTTAAAGTTCTTTCCATGGCAAATCGTCACCTTGCACGTTCCGTTGTATTACAAACACTTTTTGAGTGGGATACTACTGGCGCATCTGAACAAGACGCGCACGACACACTTGCTCGTAACATTAAAGAATTCGGTGGTGATGATACCGACACGCCATTTATGGAAAGACTCCTATCTGGAGTACTTGCAAA
>QIHV01000057.1 GCA_003229135.1 Candidatus Kaiserbacteria bacterium
AAGATTCCGTCGATTGAGAACGGCCGCGTTCGGCTCATGGCTGTCGCATTTCTCGTGCGAACGGCAAGTAGTATCGTTGAGTCGTATGCTCGTGATGTTGGTGCTTCGCTTGCTGGTCCAGAGTGGCTTTGGGTCGCCAATGTGGGTATGGACATCGGAAATAATCCATTAGTTGCCCTTGCTCAGCTTCTTCCCATTAAAAGCGATGCAGACTTTTACACTATTAAAAACGTTTCAGGTCGAATTGATCTCCATGTGGCATGGGGCCAACCGGCATGGTCTTCCGACTGTTGCTTTCTCCTCGTAGCCCCGATGTAATTTGGGGTTACTTTTTTCTTGACGAAAAGTATAATTTTACGCAAAATTAGATCACTATGAGTTCACCATCCGAAATCAAGAAAGGTATCGTCATTTTGCAAAATGGCGAACCATGGGTCGTTACTGAGTTTCAGCACATTAATCCGGGCAAAGGCGCGGCGTTTGTGCGTACACGTATTAAAAATCTCAAAAGCGGGCGGACGCTTGAACAGACATATAAAGTCTCGGAAACGATTGATATCGTCGAAGTCGAATATCGGAATATGCAGTATTTGTATCATGATGCAACGGGGTACACATTTATGGATAATGTAACGTATGAACAATCTACAATGGACGAGAGTGTCATCGGCGATCAGGAGAAGTATTTAAAAGAAGGGCTTGAGGTTACACTTACAATGTACGACAATTGTCCGATTGCGCTTCAATTGCCACGCAAGATGAAATTTAAAATTATGGAAACCGTACCAGCTGTTAAAGGCGATACGGCGAGTGGAAACGTAACGAAAGAGGCAAAAGTGGATGCAGGGTTTATCGTCCATGTGCCGATCTTTCTCAAAGAAGGCGAGGATATTATTATCAATACGGATACGGGTACATATGTGGAACGAGCTTGAAGCATGAGGTTTCATAAAATAAATATCCCGATAGTATCGGGATATTTATTATTTACGTATGTTCTCTCATTTTACGCTTACGGTGTAACTGTGATTGTATTTGACGCTTCGTATTTTCCTCCGACAAATGTGAAAGCGGTAATTGTTTCTGGAACGTTTACTTGAAGAGTTACTGAACAGGAAGACTGGGAGCACTTCGCAAGCGTCCTATTTTGCAAGGTTGTCCCATCCTGGATCCATGTTTGGCCGATTGTTTCTCCGCTTGGTCCCGTGACCGATATTTTGGTCTGGTTCGCAGCTGGATGGCCAGTAATGGCGAGGATGGGTTTTGGTACGTTGCCGACGAGAACATTGACCTGCACTGGAGATGAGAAATATGTTTGGTTATTACTTACGACCTGTCCGTAAAAGCTCGTTGTGCGGTACAGGACAGATGATCCCGAGCATTCTTTAGTGGTGCAACTTCTCCAGAGAACCGGTGTTGGTACGCCTGGGATAATCGCATAGATTTTGTGACTTTTTACAATTCCTGTTCCCGTATATTTGGATGTGTAGCTAGTTCGGCTACCCATAGGGAGCGTAAGCGGGCTGGCGGAGATTTGCATATTTGCAAAGTTATTGGGAGCGGAGACCGTAAGGATCGGCTGTTTCGCCGTCGGGATCTCAAATGTCGTTCCAGCCGAGTCCGTGGCGCGTGTTGTGTACGTTTCGGTCATTGGTTCTGTGGAGATGTTTAAGTCTCCAGCGCAGGTCATTGAGTTCAAACAGACTTCAACGGGCCACGGTTGGGACGCTGTACGAATTTCGATTCTCGTAATCGGAAGGTTGCTATGGGAAACTTTTGCCTGAATGTGGACTATTTGATGTAGGACTGCATGAGATGTGCTCAGGGTCATGCTTATCGTCGCAGGGTTCACGTTTGGATGGATTGATGTCTCTGGTGCGGTCGGAACCTGATAGGAATTTGGTCGGATATTGTCATCTGGACGCGTTATGGCGGATTCCATCGTGACGGCATATTGTGATGCACGATTGATTTGATTTCCAATGATGTAGTTCACAAAAAAAGCGTCGGGAATATCAATGATATGTTTGTTCCAATTTGCGCCGTAGAGTTGGGCCGCTACGTCCTCAGTTGTAATCCAGTGCAGGACGCCATACCGCGAGACAGCATACACGTGCGGGCTTGTCGTTGTTTTTATAAGCTTTGCTCCAGGTCTCATTGTTACATTTCCACCGAGAGGAATCGTCGCGAGTTGGGCATCGGAGATGTGGCCGACCTGTGAGTAATCTGGATACCAGCTTTTGTATACGGCTTCGGTTGTAAAGACATATCGTTTGCCGTTAGGGGCATTATAATAGACGGCCGGTCCAGATCCTTTGATGAGATTATCCTTCGGTTGGGCATGTACGACTGGTGTGGCGAATATAAGCAAACCGGCGATCACTACTGCGGGCGTAAAAAAGTATATGTGTGACATATCAGAGTAGCATACACTAAAAAATACACGTCGACAGCATGTTTTTCTCAAGCTATTTTTTTTAAGGTGTATCTCTGATGGATTGTTGTTGAAAAATAATCAATTGAAGGCGGTGTACACAAAGAATACACCGCCCTGCAACTGAATACGTTACTACCCGATATATTTCCAAACGTCCTCATCTGGCTTTTTAGGTCCATTTTCAGTACCCGCAAAACAGAGAGGGCAAGGCATAAAAAGTACACCTTGCTCAATATGTTTCGGAAGGAATTCAATGATAAGATCGCACACGATGCACTGATACGTACCAACTTTCGGTACCTTCTCTCCAACTTTATAAAGTTCATCCTCCATAGTTTTATTTTGTTACTGCTTCTTTATCGTTTCATAATTTGTCTCATAGACTGTTAAGGTTGTCACCCCGACCTTTTGTCTTATATGAGTTTATTACTGATATTTTATCTTGTAAAGTAGTTACAAAAAGTATAGTATAAATTTAATGAATAAATATGAGAAAAAAAAGATTGTTTGTCCTGTTGAGATCACACTGGGCGTTATTGGAAAAAAGTGGACGGTCCTCATCATCAGAGACCTATTGGAGGGTAAAAAACGATTTGGTGAGCTTTTACGCTCACTTTCTGGAATAAGTCCGCGCACGCTTTCTGCAAGACTAAGTGAGCTGGAAAAGTATGGGGTAATAAAAAAGAAAGTGTATCCAGTTATTCCATTAAAAGTTGAATATCGTTTAGATCAAAAAGGATACGCGCTTCGGCATATTTTAGAGCAAATGAGGGAATGGGGCACTCATCATCGTATATGATATGAATCTAGATGCTGGTATTGTTCATCTGCAGATATGCTGTTACTGCTTCTGTATAAATGATTGTTAAAACTTTATAGATATTCCTGTGGTTGTAGTAAACATTAAATTGGCACACAAACTAAGTAGTTTCTTATGAACAAAAAAAAGAAAAAAGTGATTGTAACGGGTGCAGCGGGATTCATTGGTTTTCATCTTTCCCTTGAACTTCTCAATCAAGGATGGAATGTTGTTGGTATTGATATGTTGACGGACTATTATGATCCGCGTATCAAACAAAAGCGTCTAGCAATCTTGAAGAAGTATCCCGCGTTTCGTTTTTATAAAGTTAACATTGCGAGGTATTCGGCACTTGAGAAAGTTTTTAAGATAGAAAAGCCAGATGAGATTGTACATTTAGCCGCGCAAGCGGGAGTGCGCTACTCGCTTAGTAATCCGTGGACCTATATTGAGTCGAATGAGCTCGGCACATTGAATGTTTTTGAAGCAGCACACCGTCTTAAAATTCCTCGTGTTCTCTACGCTTCTTCAAGCTCAGTGTATGGTACAAATGAAAAGTCTCCTATGAGTGAAGGTGATCGTACGGATAGGCAAATTTCAGTGTACGCCGCGACTAAAAAAGCAAACGAAGCGCTTGCTCACTCTTATAATAATCTTTATGGCATCGAAACAATTGGTCTGCGCTTCTTTACGGTCTATGGTACGTGGGGGCGCCCAGACCTTGCTCTTTTTAAATTTGTTAAGAATATACTCGCTGGGAAACCGATTGATGTGTATAACCGCGGAAAGATGAAACGAAGCTTCACACATATATCAGATATCATTGCAGGTATCGTAGCTATTCTTAAACAGAGCCCTCATGGTCGTGTTACGATCTACAATCTTGGTGGCGCTGAGGCCGTGTCGCTCCTTGATTTCATTGAGCTCATTGAACAAGAAGTTGGGAAGAAAGCAAAGAAAAATCTCATGCCAATGCAGCAGGGAGATGTCCGAGAGACAATTGCTGATTATTCAAAAGCTCATAATGAGTTGGGGTTTGTACCTAAGATGCCACTGCGTAAAGGTATTGCGGAATTTGTGAGTTGGTTTCTAGAAAATAAAAATTTTCTAAGTACGCTTAAGGAGCCAAAGCAATGAAACTTCTTATTGTTACCCAAATAGTGGACACGCA
Source organism: Candidatus Kaiserbacteria bacterium (assembly GCA_003229135.1). Classification (GTDB taxonomy): domain Bacteria; phylum Patescibacteriota; class Minisyncoccia; order Phycocordibacterales; family Phycocordibacteraceae; genus C7867-001. Next base: position 4,408 of record QIHV01000057.1, read on the forward strand.
AGATCCCGTGCTGGGTTTTTTTGTGCGGTGGATAGAAGAGTTTTCCAAGCACACTGAAGAGGTAACGGTCATTTGCCTCAAGAAAGGCGTCTATACGCTTCCGAAAAATGTACGAGTATTTTCACTTGGCAAGGAGCGCGCTCCAAGTATGCAGGCACACTTCGCGCACTTTGCGCGACGCCTTATCTACACATTCCGCTTTCTCAACCTTGTATGGCGCGAGCGTACGCATTACGACAGTGTCTTTGTGCATATGAACCCGGGATATGTAGTGCTCGCTGGTGGGTTATGGCGGCTCACTGGAAAACGTATTTCTTTGTGGTATACGCATAAAAGCGTTACGCTAACCCTACGTGTGGCAGCATTTTCTGCACACACTATTTTTACTGCATCGCGTGAAAGCTTCCGTCTCACGAGTAAAAAAGTTCGCGTGGTCGGGCACGGTATTGATGTCAACCAATTTATAGCTCCTATAAATTCTTTTCATACACCAACTCGAATTATAAGTGTTGGACGCATCACCCCAATCAAGAATCTTGATATTCTCATTGAGGCAGCCGCATTTCTCCGCGCTGATGGATTTAAAATAGAAGTTACATTAATTGGGTCTCCAGCAAAACCAACAGATGAAGTGTATCTTGATTCATTGAAACATCTCGCGAAAAATCATGGGATATCTGGCAGAGTTCATTTTGTAGGAAGTATTCCACACGAACAGATGCCCGAATTTCTTCGTGATTTTGATATTGCTGTGAATTTATCTCCAACTGGTGGTATGGATAAGGTAGTGCTTGAATCTATGGCAGCAGGTCTTCTTGTATTTGTATCAAATAAAACATTTATAAATCTGTTCACCGATATGGTAGATAATTTAATATTTAAGGAATGTGACGCACGAGACTGTGCTGATAAGATTGAGCGAGTTCTTTCAAGTGATACTTGTAGTGAATATCTCCTGCGTGAACAATTAATACAGAATGTAAGAAAAATGAGTATTGAAAATGTAGTGAGTAATATTATATCTGAAATACAGCAATGAAACACATATTATTTTTTGGTATTTTTAATCCAGAGTATGCGCGTACGCGCATACTTACTGAAGGATTTACTGCGCTTGGATACGAAATTGTTTTGTGCAATGTCAGCCCGCGCGCCCTACCGGGCGCGCGCAAGTATTGGGCGCTCTTTCAGCGAGGAAGGTCACTTCGCCACATACACTTTGACCATGTGTTTGTGCTTTTCCCAGGGCATACTGTTGTGTGGCTTGCACGCCTTCTTTTTGGGGACCGCATTATTTTTGATGCGTTCGTTTCGCTCTTTGATTCAAATGTACACGACCGTGCTCTCTACTCAGTGCATTCTTTTCGCGCTTACCATGACCGTTTCCTTGATTGGTTTTCGTGTACTCTTGCACGCAAAGTACTCGTTGATACCAATACGCATCGTCACTATTTTATAGAACATGTCGGTGTGCCAGAGAAAAAACTTATAACGGTGCCAGTTGGCGCGGCAGGCGCATGGTTTATGGCAGGAGATCAGTTACAAATTCAAGAGCATGCCGCAAAGCCATTTTTTGTCGGATTTTATGGTTCATATATTCCACTTCATGGCGTACCAGTCATAGTGCAAGCGGCAAAAATACTCACAGAAGAGAATATTCAATTCCGCCTCATCGGCAGTGGGCAAGAATACACTGCAGTACGGCTACTTGCGAAAAAGCTTGGAGATATACCAAACATTAAATTCCTTAATAATGCGATGTCGCGTGAGAAGCTTATTGAGAATATGCGCGAAGCGGATATATGTCTCGGTATTTTCGGCACTACAAAAAAAGCAACGCGCGTGGTGCCAAATAAAGTATACGAATGTGCTGCACTCGGGAAGCCAATCATCACCGCCGACACACCGGGCATTCGCGAAGTCTTTACCGACCAAGAAAATATCTTTCTGGTGCCACGCTCATCAGCGCAAGCACTCGCTCAAGCCATTCTAAAGCTCGCTGCTGATGCAACTCTGCGAGAGCGTCTTGGTGCCGCCGCGCGTAGGCAAATGCAGAAACACTACACGCCAGAATACCTTGTCAAACAGATGCTCAATAGTCTGTCGTAATTTTTTTTGTTAGAATAAATATATGACACCATTTCTTGGGTCGCGTAGACCAGACTTTCGTGCAGGGCGCCATGCGCTTACTTATGATGACTATTGGAAAAAGCGCGGATATTCAATAAGTAAAAAGCTTTTAGAGCGTGAAATAATTATTCATAATCTTATACAGCCTAAAGAGTCGGTGCTCATAATAGGGTGTGGTACATCACTTTTGCCAATAGCACTCCAAGAGAAGGGTTGCGAAGTCACAGTCTCCGACATTGCACCAGGTGCTGTTAAACTTTTTGCTGATGAAGATATTCCGGGATTTATTTTTGACCTTGAAAATATTGTAGAGGGAACAGTCTCTGAAAATTACGACGTCATTATTGCAAGCGAGGTGCTTGAACATATTAGGAATCCAGAGCAGGCAATTGAAAAGCTCTCAAAACATACAAAGCGCTTCATTATTTCAATTCCTAACAGTGCGTTCTACCGCTACCGCATCCATCTTATGTTTTCGGGACGCTTTTTTGTGCAGTGGGCAAATCATCCTGCAGAACACTTACGTTACTGGTCTCATATTGATTTTCTTGAATGGTTATCAGCGATGGATTTGAAAGTACAAAAAGTAATTCCTTCAAATGGTCTTTCGTGCAAGGGTTTCTGTACCTTTATGAAAGATTTTATGCCAAACCTTTTTGGACATCAGATTGTATATGATTGTACCGTGTCAGTACAAAGTAGTGATAAATAATATATGACGGAGAAAAAGTCGCACGTCATATTCATTTTTACGAGTGACAAGACACGACACTGCTAGGATTTAACCACATAAATGCTATGTTGGTGCCATGGGACATGACTACTTTATTTAGAACTTCAAAGGAGATTGCACGCGCGCATGGTGTACATATTCTCGCGCAAGACGCACAACTACTTGATGATTGGGCACATAACCGATTTTGCTGGTGTGTGCAACCAATGTCTTCTCGCAGCAAATCAAGAGTGGTTCTTTTTTCTTGATTCGGATGAGTATTGCGGTAAAGACTTGGTGGAGGCAATAAGAGAGGCCATAAGTAAGGGTATCGCAGGTGCATATTTCGTAAACAGACGATATGTACGTGATGGAGTCATTATAACTTGTGCAACCACATATCCAAATCGTCAAATGCGATTTTTTGCGCGCGCAGCGGTAAATCTTTTTATAAAGAAAGTTCATGAGCGTATACAGCTGAAAGAAGGCATCGCTTCTAAAGTAATATCAGGATTATTGTATGTTCCGTTTGATGATACGCTTGAAGCAGTGCGTCAGAAATGGGATTGTTATATTGCCATTGAGGTAGAGCGACATTCGCTAGTTACATGGGCAACGATGCGTACGGTTATGTGGTCGTGTGGTAAGGTGTCTGTACTCTATTTTTTATGACTACTGCGTAATTTTATTGTTTGTCGTGGTACCCGTATGCCGATTATGTTTGAGTTTGAGCGTCATCGTTATCATGTACGACTCGTTGTTGCATCATTACACGCAAAATTTCGCCAATGAAAATTCTCTACCTCGCCAACATACGCCTGCCGACCGAGAAAGCGCACGGCATACAGATTATGAAAATGTGCGAAGCATTCGCAGAGCTCGGGCACACCGTAGAGCTTGTTGTGCCGACTCGTCACAACCACATCGCCGAAAATGCTTTTTTATACTACGGTGTTGCGCGGATATTCACGCTCACAACGCTCGCGGTACCGGATTGGGTACGTTTCGGGCGTATTGGTTTTCTTTCATCACTTCTTATCTTTTCTGAGCGTGCACGCTGGCTCGCACATTTCTGGAGTGCGGATGTGATTTATTCGCGTGATGCGCTCGTATTATTGCAGTATGTGCTGCTCGGAAGGTGCATTGTCTTTGAAGCGCACACGAAGCCATCGTGCTTTGCACGCTTCCTTGCCCGCAGGGCACATAGAGTTGTTGTTATATCTTACGCATTAAAAGAAGTGTATGTCGCAGCTGGGGTTGCAGAGGGGAAAATAATTATTGCATCAGATGCTGTGGATATTCGGCAATTTGATACAGGCAAAAATAAAGCAGAATTAAGAGAGCAGCTTGGTTTGGGAAAAGATAGAAGAATTGTTAGCTATATAGGAAAATATAAAACAATGGGGAAGCCAAAAGGGGTAGATGATCTAAGTGTTGTTTTTCCGCAAGTTCTGTCAGATGTACAAAATGCATTCCTGCTTCTCGTTGGAATAAATAAAGAAGAAGACAAAGAAGTGAGAGAGACACTCAGGAATGCGCATATAGCTGAGAGCAATTACAAGATTGTTACACATATTCCGCAATACGAAGCATTTTTGTATATGAAGGCATCTGATGTACTCATAATGAATTATCCCAATACACCGCACTACGCTCACTATATGTCGCCATTAAAACTGTTTGAGTATATGGCTTCCGGCATGCCGATTGTTACCAGTGATTTGCCGACAATTCGCGAAGTACTTGATGAACGATGTGCAACGTTTTTTACTCCAGATAGTACGCCAGCACTTGCGGAAAGTATTCTTTTTGCTCTAACTCATGAGCGTGATGTGCAAGAAAAAGCTCACCGTGCAAAACAAAAAGTAGCGAAGTATACTTGGGAGAAGCGCGCAGAGCGCATTTGTAAGTCTATTTAGTTATTATACCTTTTCTGCAACGTCCGTGGGATCAATTCTTTAATAAGTGCGTATAGCGTATGTGTAGTGAGTTATCACATTTGCTTGATGTCGGAGTGGTGGTTGTGTTTCTCAAAAGAATACGGAAATAGAGAAAATCTCACACGCCATTGGATTGCTTATTTAATAAAAGAGAGATATAGACTATGTTATACTCGATTATGTTGATACCTATCACCCACATATTGTTGGTGATATTTAAATCATTTTCCGAACTGTATCGTGTGCTTAAAATAGGCAGCATGTGTCTCTTGTACGTGCCATTCCTTTATTGTTATCACGCAGAGCGTGGATACTATTACGACTATTGGCGCTTCACGCACGACTCGCTTGAAGCATTTGCAAAATCATTTTCCACGGTTAAGATACAAAATGTGCGCGGTCCACTTGAAACACTTGTGCGCCTTTCATCGCTTGGTCAGGGTAATTTTTTTTCAAAATGTTGCTTTCTGTCTTGATCGCGCTTTCGGCAAACTTAATTCGCGCCAGACAAGTGGCTACTATA